>NZ_QGSZ01000025.1 GCF_003857055.1 Micromonospora inaquosa
GTGGCTCTGACGGTTTGGTCTGGCCCCACTGTGACGGCTTGATTTGGCCCCGGTGGGGTCGTTGCGGGGTCGTGGTGTGACGGCTTGAAGTGGCCCCACCTGGGTCAGATGGCGGTGGTTTGGCGTTGTTGGCGGGCGTGGGCGAGGCGGTAGGAGTCGGTGCCGGTCTCGATGATGTTGGCGCCGAAGGTGAGTCGGTCCACTATTGCTGCGCAGAGTCGTGGGTCGGTGAAGGTTTTCGTCCAGCCGGAGAATGATTCGTTGGAGGCGATAGCGACGCTGCTTTTCTCTTCGCGTTCGGTGAGGACTTGGAAGAGCAGTTCAGCGCCTTGCCGGTCGAGTTCCATGTAGCCGAGTTCGTCGATGCAGAGCAGATCGACGCGTCCGTAGCGGGCGATGGTTTTGTTGAGTTGTTTCTCGTCGGCGGCTTCGACGAGTTCGTTGACGAGTTTCGCGGCCAGGACGTAGCGGACCCGGAACCCGGCGATCGCGGCGGCGGAGCCGAGTGCGATGAGTAGGTGTGATTTGCCGGTGCCGGAGTCGCCGATGAGGCAGAGGGGTTCGCCGGCACGGACCCAGGCGCAGGAGGCCAGGGTGTTGACGGTGGCGGGGTTGACGGCTGGGTTGGCGGTGTAGTCGAAGTCGGCCAGCCATTTCGCGCGGGGGAAACCGGCGGCTTTGATCTGGCGTTCGGATCGGCGCCGGCCGCGGTCGTCGCATTCGGTCATGAGTAGTTCGGCGAGGAACCCGCGGTAGGTGAGTTGCTCTCGTTCCGCGGCGTCGGCGATCTCCCCGAAGCGGGTGCGGATCGTGGGCAGGCGCAGAACGCGGCAGGCCTGGTCGACGGCGGCGTTGGCGGCCTGGTCGGTGACGCCTCGACGTGGTGGTGTCATGACAGTTCTCCTTCACGGGCGGGCGGGATCGGTGCGGGTGTCCGGCGGTGCAGGAGTTGGTCGTAGCGGTCGACTGACGGCGCGGGTCGGGTGTCGGCGGGCAACGCGGCCAGGCGGCGTTGGGTCAGGCTCGCCACCGCAGGCACCGGGTCGGCCGGTGCCGGGCCGGGTGGACGGTGGTGTTGGGCTGGCCGGCTGCGGTGGTGGCGGGCAAGTTCGCCGGCCTTGCGGGCCTCAACCGCGACGACGTCGACGCTGCTGGCGCCGACGGACAGGGCGACGTTGATGCCGGCGATCACGTCAGCGGCCGGGGTGTGGCGGTGCAACAGCAGCACGTCGATCAGAGCGCGGGTGCCGGCGGTGTCACCGTGAGCGCGGCGGGCCGCAGCCCAGAACGCCTCATGGGTAGCGGTGAACATTCCGGCCTTGCGGGCCTGGACCAGTGCGGTCGCGCCCGGTAACGCGCCGGGCTTGCGCAGCAGCACCTCCAGATAGTGGTCGAGCAGCAGCGTCTGTGAGCCGCGGCTGACCGAGCGGGCATGCCGGCAGATCTCGACACGGCCGTCGAAGATGACGAGCTCTGACGCGCGCAGGAACACCCGGACCTGGGATCCGATGAACCGGATCGGCACCGAGTAATGACATTGCCGGACGGTGACGCGCCCGAATCGGTCGACGCGTGGGGTCAGCAGCAGGCCCGGCTCGAACCCGTCGTCGGGCAGCGGTCCGAGTAGCGGGGCCTCGACGGCGAAGTCCTGACCGACGCTGCGGATCCGGCTGTCGATGCGGCGGGTGTCGTCGCCGGCGTCGGCGACGTCGATCCGGGCGTTGAGCACGCTCAAGCTGTCGACCTCGGGGACCGGGACGAGATGGTTGCGCCGGAACCGGCCGACCTCGCCTTCGACGCCGCCCTTCTCATGGGCGCCGTCGATGCCGGGGATGCAGTAGAACGCGTCGAAGGCATAGTGCGAGCGGAACAAAACCCACCGGTCGGACTCTGTGCGGTTGCGGCCCATCAACACCCGTGACACCGCTGAGCGCAGATTGTCGTAGCGGATCTGCCCGGTCGGGACGCCTCCGAGGACGGCGAACGCGTGCAGGTGGCCCTCGATGAACGCCTCCTGTCCCTGCGAGGCGAATACCCGGTGCACGGCCTTGCCGGAGTAGGACAACCGGAGTGTGAACAGG
>NZ_QGSZ01000371.1 GCF_003857055.1 Micromonospora inaquosa
GCCCGGCGCGGCGTGGCCCGGCGCGGCGTGGCCCGGCGCGGCGTGGCCCGGCGCGGCGTGGCCCGCCAATCGACCTACGGCGTCGAAATCGGGCCTCACCCGATGATCCACTCGGGTTTCCGGGAAATCGGGGTATCCCGGGCGGCGGGACACCGCGACTTCATGGAACCCGAGTCGATCAAGGTGGCACTGGGCCTGGGCTTCGATCCTGGTGGGTCAGGTGTCCAGGTAGCGCAGGATGGCGAGGATCCGTCGGCTGTAGCCGGTTGTGTGAGCGAGGTCGAGTTTGTCGAAGATGGCGTTGACGTGCTTCTCGACCGCGCTCTGCGATACGTGCAGCCGCTGGGCGATGGCGAGATTCGTGTGCCCCTGGGCCATCTCGTGCAACACGTCCCGTTCGCGCGGCGTGAGCCGACCGAACGGGTCGGGCCGCTCCGATCCGGCCACCACCTGACGGACCACCTCCGGGTCGAGGGCGGTGGCGCCGGCAGCGACCCGGTCGAGTGCGTCGAGGAAGTCGTCCACCTGGGCGACCCGGTCCTTGAGCAGGTAACCGACCCCCTCGGGACGGTCCGCGAGCAGCCGCCCGGCGTAACGCCGCTCCACGTACTGGGAGAGCACGAGGACGCCGGTGTCGGGCCAGCGGCGACGGATCTCCAGGGCGGCCCGCAGCCCGTCATCGGTGTGGGTGGGTGGCATCCGGACGTCGGTGACGACCACGTCGGGACGGGACCGTTCGACCGCCTCGACGAGCTGGTCGGCGGTCCCGACCGCGGCGAGCACCTCGTGGTCCTCGTCGGCGAGCAGCCGCGTCAGGCCCTCGCGGAGCAGCGTCGAGTCTTCGGCGAGGACTAGGCGCACGGCAACTCCGCCAGCACGGTCGTCGGACCGCCGGCCGGGCTGGTGACCCGCAGCCGGCCGTCCAGCGCGGCGACCCGTCGCGCCAGCCCGGACAGCCCGCGCCCGGTCGGGTCGGCACCGCCGACGCCGTCGTCGTGCACGCGCATCCGGATCCACCCATCCCGTACCCCGATATCGACAGTGACCAGGGTAGCGGCGGCGTGTTTCGTGGCGTTGGTGAGTGCCTCGCAGGCCACGAAGTACAGCACCGTCTCGAGCTGCCGCTCGGGGCGGGCCGGCAGCTCGCAGCGGATCCGCACCGGCACCTCGGATCCGCGGGCGACGATGGCCAGGACCTCGCCCAGATCGCTGCCGTCCAGTGCCGACGGGTAGACCCGCCACGCCACCTCGCGCAACTCCTCGATGGCTCGCTGCACGTCCTCGTGCGCCTGGGCGAGCAGTGCGTGGGTGCGATCGGCGTCGCGGGCGCGCCGGGCCCGACCGAGCAGTATGCCGAGGGCCACCAGCCGCTGTTGGAGGCCGTCATGCAGGTCGTGTGCGATGCGCTGCCGTTCGGTGTCGACAGCGGCGATGACCCCGGCTCGACTGGTGGTCAGCTCGCGGACCCGCCGGGTCAGCTCCGCCCGGCTTCCCGGGCCGAGCAGTCGTCGAGCCAGCCGGATGTCCAACGCGGCGATGCTGGCGACGGCCTGAACGTTGAGCAGTAGCAGCACCGCCCCGACGGCGACCTGGGACAGTGCGTCGAGAAGGGTCAGCTCTCCACGCACCGCCGCCCTCAGCACGATCCCGGCCAGCACCACACCGATGCCGAGCACCGCGTACGCCAGCAGGCCGAGCGTGCCGGGTAGCAGCCGGGCGGTCAGGTAGCCGACCTGTCGCCGGCTCGCCACGGTGTTCGGTGCGGGCAGGTCCTCCGCGGCCAGCAGCCCCACAAGGCGGCGATGTTCCATCCGCACCAGCCAACCCCCGTACCTGCTGGTCAGGCCGGCAACCCGACGGCCGGCCGCAGGCGCGAGCGCGCACACGCTGAATGCGACGGCCGCGACCGCGAGAAAGACGACCTCGACGACGGCCGTCGCGATGCCGACGGCGACGCCGGCCGGCAGTCGAAGACGACCCCACCACCTGTCTCTTACACACATCTGACGCTGCCGACGAACTTACTCGTG
>NZ_QGSZ01000322.1 GCF_003857055.1 Micromonospora inaquosa
GTCGTGGGCGGGACCGTCCGTTCGGTGCTGACCGAGCCGGTGCCGGCGACCGGGCCGCAGCCGTACGCGCTGACCGCCGACGAGATGCGCGCGGCGCTGTGGCTGGACGACAACGCCGCCGACGACGACGTGGTCGCCACCAACGTGCACTGCCGGCCGGTGCGAACCACCCCGCACTGCGACGCCCGCGCGTTCTGGGTGACCGGCCTGGGCGGGCACCGCACGGTGGTGGAGAGCTGGGGCTACACCGACGCGGTCGTGGCCGCGCACGGCGTCGAGAACCTCGGGTACGCCCGACAGAACTTCCCCGACCAGGCGCTGCTCGCGCTCAACGACGGGGTGTTCAGCACGCCGACCCGGGCGGACCTGGACCGGCTCCGTACGGAGCACGGGGTCCGGTGGCTCTTCGCCGACAGCAGGGCGGGTGCGGTGTCGGCGGAGCTGGCCGGGTTGGCCCAGGTCCGGCTGGTCGCCGGCCCGGTCACCGTCTACGAGCTGAACCGCCCCTGACGACCTGAGCAGCCCGGCCCGGTCCCGGCGTCGACCCCGGCCCGGTCCCGTCGTCGACCAGCGGGTGCGGGACAATGAGGTACGTGACGACGATCCCCAACGTGCTGGCCAACCGGTACGCCTCGCCCGAACTGGTAGCCCTCTGGTCCCCGGAGGAGAAGGTCCGGATGGAGCGGCGGCTCTGGCTCGCCGTGCTCCGCGCTCAGCGCGACCTGGGTGTGCCGGTGCCGGACGGCGTGGTCGAGGCGTACGAGCGGGTGCTCGACCAGGTCGACCTCGCCTCGATCGCGGAGCGGGAGCGGGTCACCCGGCACGACGTGAAGGCCCGGATCGAGGAGTTCAGCGCGCTCGCCGGGCACGAGCACGTGCACAAGGGGATGACCTCCCGGGACCTCACCGAGAACGTCGAGCAGCTCCAGGTGCGGGCCTCGCTGGAGCTGATCCGCGACCGGGTGGTGGCGACCCTGGCCCGGTTGGCCTTCCTGGCGTACGAGCACTCCGAGCTGGTCATGACCGGCCGTTCGCACAACGTGGCGGCGCAGGCCACCACGCTGGGCAAGCGCTTCGCGTCGGCGGCTGAGGAGCTGCTGATCGCGTACGAGCGGTTGGAGGAGCTGATCGCCCGTTACCCGCTGCGGGGGATCAAGGGACCGGTCGGCACGGCCGCCGACCAGCTCGACCTCTTCGACGGTGACGCCGACAAGGTGGCCGAGTTGGAGCGGCGGGTCGCCGAGCACCTGGGCTTCTCCCGGGTGCTGGACAGCGTCGGGCAGGTCTACCCGCGCTCACTCGACTTCGAGGTGCTGGCCGCGCTGGCTCAGACCGCCGCCGCACCGTCGTCGCTGGCCACCACGATCCGGTTGATGGTCGGCCAGGAGTTGGCGACCGAGGGCTTCAAGCCGGGTCAGGTCGGTTCCAGCGCGATGCCACACAAGATGAACACCCGCTCGTCGGAGCGTGTGAACGGCTTCGCCGTGATCATCCGGGGTTACCTGTCGATGGTCGGCGAGCTGGCCGGTGACCAGTGGAACGAGGGGGACGTGTCCTGCTCGGTGGTCCGCCGGGTGGCACTGCCGGACGCGTTCTTCGCCGCCGACGGGCTGTTCCAGACGTTCCTCACCGTGCTCGACGAGTTCGGCGCGTACCCGGCGGTGATCAACCGCGAGTTGGAGCGCTTCCTGCCGTTCCTGGCCACCACGAAGATCCTGGTCGCGGCGGTCCGCCGGGGGGTCGGTCGGGAGGTCGCCCACGAGGTGATCAAGGAGCACGCGGTCGCTGTGGCCCTGGGGATGCGTGAGAAGGGCTCGCCGGAGAACGACCTCTTCGACCGGTTGGCGGCGGATGGCCGGCTCGGCCTGTCCCGCGCTGACATCGACACCCTGGTCGCCGACCGCAGCGCCTTCGTCGGCGCGGCTCAGGCGCAGGTGGCGGCGGTGACCCGCCGCATCACCGCGGTGGTGACGTCGGCGATACCGGCGGCGAAGTCGATTC
>NZ_QGSZ01000023.1 GCF_003857055.1 Micromonospora inaquosa
GTGGGGGTGGTCTCGAGGTGACGGGGCGTGGCGGGCTTCCGTTCGCGAAGGCCCGGAGGTGTTCGCTTACCGAACGGCCGTTCTCTGCATGAACGTTTGCACGTGGTCCGGCTCGCGTCAACGCATCGCCCGACGTCAGTGTCGAGCACTGTGGACGGGCGGTCGGCCTGTCGTTGACGGATGTCATCCTCCGTCGTACGTTCGACATGAGTACGGCAGTCCGCATAGCGAACGGCTGGCGGCAGCACGGTTTTCGCGGGAGGCGGGAGGCCCATGGCGAAGCTCGTTCCGCTGGCCGAAGGCGTGGCGCACCTGGTCCGCGACGGTGATGTGGTGGCCCTGGAGGGGTTCACGCACCTCATTCCGTTCGCCGCCGGCCACGAGATCATCCGCCAGGGGCGGCAGGACCTGACCCTCGTGCGGATGACCCCCGACGTCATCTACGACCAGCTCATCGGCGCCGGGTGCGCCCGTCGCCTGGTTTTCTCCTGGGGCGGCAACCCGGGCGTCGGGTCACTGCACCGCTTCCGGGACGCCGTGCAGCACGCCTGGCCGCGCCCACTCGAACTGGAGGAGCACAGCCACGCGGGCATGGCGAACCGGTACGTCGCCGGGGCGTCCGGGTTGCCGTTCGCCGTCCTGCGGGGCTACACCGGCACCGACCTGCCCGGCCACACCACCAACATCCGGCCCATCACCTGCCCCTTCACCGGCGAGACACTCACCGCCGTCCCCGCCCTGCGCCCCGATGTGACAGTGGTGCACGCCCAGCGCGCCGACCGGCGCGGCAACGTGCAGATGTGGGGCATCACCGGGGTGCAGAAGGAGGCGGTGCTCGCCGCCCACCGGTCACTGGTCACCGTCGAGGAGATCGTGGACGAGTTGGAACCCGTACCCGGGCAGGTCGTCCTGCCCGGCTGGGCGGTCACCGCGGTGGCCGAGGTGCCCGGCGGCGCACACCCGTCCTACGCCCACGGCTACTCGGTGCGGGACAACGACTTCTACCGGGACTGGGACGCCGTCAGCCGACACCGCGACACCTTCCGCGCCTGGCTGGACGAGCACGTGCACAAGGCCGGGGCGGCGGCATGAGTCAGCGCAGCGAGCGAGGGGAACGCGATGGCGGACTGGACCGCGGACGAGATGATGACCGTCGCCGCCGCGCGGCAACTGCGCGACGACACCGCCTGCTTCGTCGGGATCGGGTTACCCAGCACCGCGGCGAACCTCGCCCGGGCGACGCACGCCCCGAACCTGGTGCTCATCTACGAATCCGGGTGCCTCGGCGCGAAGCCGGACCGGCTCCCGCTCTCCATCGGAGACGGCGTCCTCGCCGACACCGCTGACGCCGTGGTGTCGGTGCCCGAGGTGTTCAACTACTGGCTGCAACCCGGCCGGATCCACGTGGGCTTCCTCGGCGCCGCACAGCTCGACCGGTACGGCAACATCAACACCACGGTGGTCGGCGGCGACTACGACGCCCCGAAGGTCCGGCTGCCCGGTGCCGGTGGCGCCCCGGAGATCGCCGCCTCCTGCGGCGAGGTCGTGGTGATCGTCCGCCAGGACCTCCGAACATTCACCGAACGGGTCGACTTCGTCACCTCGGTCGGGTACGGGACAGGCCCGGGCGACCGGGAGCGACTCGGCCTGCGGGGCGGAGGTCCCCGAGTGGTGATCACCGACCTCGGCGTCCTCGAACCCGACCCGGTCAGCTGCGAACTCACGCTGACCCACCTGCACCCGGGCGTGACGCGCGAGCAGGCGCGGGCGGCCACCGGCTGGGACCTCGCCGTCGCCGAGGAACTGGCCACGAGCGAGCCGCCGACGGCCCGGGAACTCGCGGTACTGCGGGCGCTGGAGGCGACGAAGTCCGACGGGAGACGACCATGACCACTCACGACATCCAGGCCAACGGCGGCCTGGTGCTGCCGCGCTACCGGCGCGACGACGTCGACGCCCACCCACCCCTGCTC
>NZ_QGSZ01000022.1 GCF_003857055.1 Micromonospora inaquosa
GCGCCCGCCGGCGCCCCGCGCCCGCCGGCGCCCCGCGCCCGCCGGCGTTGATCATGAAGTTATTGCGCCCCGCCTCGGCGTGTCGTGGCAATAACTTCATGATCAACTTGGGGCTGTGTGGGGTTAGAGCTTGGTCCAGGCTTGGGTTAGGACTGTGCGGAGGATCTGTTCGATCTCGTCGAAGTGCTGCTGCTCGGCGATCAGGGGCGGCGCCAACTGGATGACGGGGTCGCCCCGGTCGTCGGCCCGGCAGTAGAGGCCCGCCTGGAACAGGGCGGTGGAGAGGAAGCCGCGCAACAGGCCCTCCGACTCGGCCTCGTTGAAGGTCTCCCGGGTGGTCTTGTCCTTCACCAGTTCGATCCCGTAGAAGTAGCCGTCGCCCCGGACGTCGCCGACGATCGGCAGGTCGTACAGCTTCTCCAGGGTGGCCCGGAAGGCAGCCTCGTTGGCGCGTACGTGCCCGACCAGGTCCTCGCGGGCGAAGACCTCCAGGTTGGCCAGGGCCACCGCGCAGGAGACCGGGTGCCCACCGAAGGTCACGCCGTGCGCGAACATGCCGGTCTCGGTGAGGAACGGCTCCATCAGTCGGTCGCTGGCGATCATCGCGCCGAGCGGGGCGTACCCGGAGGTGATGCCCTTGGCGGTGGTGATGATGTCCGGCTGGTAGCCGTAGCGCACCGCACCGAAGTACTCGCCCAACCGCCCCCACGAGCAGATCACCTCGTCCGAGACGAGCAGCACGTCGTACGCGTCGCAGATCTCCCGTACCCGATCGAAGTAGCCGGGCGGGGGTGGGAAGCACCCGCCGGAGTTCTGCACGGGCTCAAGGAAGACCGCGGCGACCGTGTCCGGCCCCTCCCGCTCGATGGCTCGACCGATCTCGTCGGCGGCCCAGCGGCCGAACGCCTCGGGGTCGTCGCCGTGCTCGGGCGCCCGGTAGAAGTTCGTGTTCGGCACCTTGATCGCGCCCGGCACCAGTGGTTCGAAGTCGCTCTTGATGCCTGGCAGGCCGGTGATCGACAGGGCACCCATGGAGGTGCCGTGGTAGGCGATGTACCGGCTGATCACCTTGTACTTGTTGGGCTTGCCGGTGCGCTT
Source organism: Micromonospora inaquosa (assembly GCF_003857055.1). Taxonomy (GTDB): domain Bacteria; phylum Actinomycetota; class Actinomycetes; order Mycobacteriales; family Micromonosporaceae; genus Micromonospora; species Micromonospora inaquosa. Next base: position 1,099 of record NZ_QGSZ01000022.1, read on the forward strand.
GAAGTAGGCACGAGCCAGCTTCCACGCCGCCTCGACGGCCTCGGAGCCTCCGGTGGTGAAGAAGATCCGGTTGAGGTCGCCGGGGGTGAGCGCGGCGATCCGTTCGGCCAGCTCGATGGCCTTCGGGTGGGCGTACGACCAGAGCGGGAAGTACGCCAGCTCGCCGGCCTGCTTGGCGGCCGCCTCGGCCAGCTCGGTGCGGCCGTGGCCGGCGTTGACCACGAAGAGCCCGGCGAGCCCGTCCAGGTACTGGCGACCCTGCGCGTCCCACACGTACGCGCCCTCGCCGCGCACGATGGTCGGCACCTCACCGGCGGAGTAGCTCGCCATCCGGGTGAAGTGCATCCAGAGGTGGTCGGTGGCGTTGGCCATGTCAGCCCCATCGGTCGTCGGGCCGGTCAAAGGGGTGAGGCCGGCCGCTCTGCCAACGGTTATCGCACAGCCGCAACCTTAGAAGCAAGGGTTATCGGCGGTATCACGGTCAGTCGGCGACGAATTCAGCGCGTGAACGTCATGGATGCAACGGAATCCGTACAGCGTGGGGTGTTTGATCGGCGGTGGGTAGGAGTCGGAGGTGTGCTGGTCCCTGCCTTTGGAGCTGAATCGTTCACGACATCAGCTCCAAAGGGCCCGCGTGGTGGTCGCGCCTCCCTTGGTCGCGGGCTCGATCCACTCGGGTTCGCTGAATCCGCGGTGTCCGGGCCTGGTTAATGCCGCGTTATTGGTGAAGTCGAGTGGATCAAGGGCGGGTCGGGGGT
>NZ_QGSZ01000117.1 GCF_003857055.1 Micromonospora inaquosa
GGGTGGGGGTGAGCGGCAGTACAGCGGCATGCGAGGACGCCAAGCCAGCTTTTCCGAGCTAATGCACGAAAACAAGCACGGCTTTGTCGAAATCTTGCATGGCTTTGCCCAGAGGTTACTGATGTGCTACGGGAGCGTCAACACTTCGACGGGCGTGACTATTTATGTGCTTGCGCGCGTGGACGCGCCGTCGGACGGCTGGACGTCACGGGCCGCGAGGCCGCGAGGAGGCAGGCGGCAGGGCGGACACCACGTCGAGCCGTATACCTCAGGGTCAATAAATATGACCCTGAGGTATACGGCTCTGAGGCGTATTGGCCGCGAGCGCGGAGGCGCGCAACGCATGAGCGGGGCGCGGGGCGCAGGCCCCGGGGGTGCCGGATTGGAATCCGGACCTGTGACCTTCGAGAAGAGTGCTCAGCCGCCCGGTGCCGTGCGGACGAAGGCCTCCAACAACTCGCCGCCGTACCAGTCGGTGCGCTGACCCACGTGCGTCATGCCGAGCCGCCGGCAGACCGCCATCGACGGCTCGTTGCCCGGCGCCACGACCGCGTAGATCTGCCGAGTGCCGGCCGCGAACTCCCGCGCCAAGAGGGCACGGGCGGCCTCGGTGGCGTAGCCGTGACCCCACGAATCCGGGTGCAGGTGCCATCCCGTCTCGATGTCCTCGGTACGCACCGCCTTGTCCCGCCCCGGCAGCGGCTTGAGCAGCGCCGTACCCACCACCGTGCCTGTCTCGCGCACCTCGACCGCCCAGGTGCCGTACCGGCCGCCGTCGGCCGCGTGCCGGTCCCGCCAGCCGCGCAGCCGCTCGACGGCCTGGGCCGGGTCGGTCATCGGCAGGCCCGGCGAGACACCCAGCCAGCGGGTGATCTCCGGACGGGAGTAGATGTCGTAGATCCGGGCCAGGTCGGCCGGATCGTCCGTCCAGTCACGCAGGATCAGGCGTTCGGTGGTGAGAACAGTCATGACCGGCGATCTTAAGGAGTGACGGCCCCGACGACAGGGAAGGAGGACCCGATGGGCGACGGATGGCAACGCACGAAACGAATCACCAGTGCCGCGTTCCGTCCGGTACGCGGACGGGACCTGTCGCTGCACGCCGCCGCGATCACCTTCTACGGGGCGATCGCCGTGGTGCCGGTCGCCCTGCTGGCGATCTGGCTCACCGCGCTGGTGGCCGGGGCCGACCGGGTACGCCAGCTCACCTCGTACGCCGTGGAGGCCCTGCCGACCGCGATCGGCGCGCCCCGGGCGGTGGACGCGCTGGTCGACGCCGGGGTGGAGTTGACCCCGCTGCTCGCGCTGGCCTCCCTGCTACCCGCCTCGCTGTACGGCGAGGGCCTGCGCCGGGCGTTCATCTCGGTGGCCGCGCCCCGCTCCGACGAGCACCTGGTCGGCTGGCGGGGCCGACTGCTGCTGCTCCCACTGCTCGCGCCGGCCCCCGCGCTGCTCCTGTCGATCCTGCTGGCGCTCCCGCTCACCACCCGCCTCGTACGCCAGGGCGGTTGGCTCGGCGCGCTCGGCGTGGTGCTCTCGTTCCTGGGGGTCTGGCTGGTGCTCACGCCAGTGCTGGTGTGGGTGTTCCGGGTCGTCGGGCCGGCCTCACCGGACTGGCTCTCCACCCTCGGGATCGGGTCGTTCACGGCGGCGAACCTCTCCGGCTTCCTGCACGGCTTCGTGCTCTTCGCCTCGCTCCCGCTGAACCTGGGAGTGCCGTTCGGCGGCTTCGACGAGATCGGCGCCGGCGTGGCCGTACTCCTCTGGCTCTACCTGTTCCACGTGATCGTCCTGGCCGGATACTCCGCCACCCTGGCCCTCTCCCACTGGCGCACCACCCGCACC
>NZ_QGSZ01000170.1 GCF_003857055.1 Micromonospora inaquosa
AAGATCGTCGGCAGCGTCAGATGTGTATAAGTGACAGGGGTTCTGCTGGCGGGTGCGGCGGCGCTCGGCCACCACATCTCGGATCCGTCGCTGCATCTGGCGACGGATCCGGATCATCTCGCTGTTGCTGATCACGCTGTCTCCTCCCCCGAAGGCGCGCGCCGGGGCATACCCGGTATGTGAATAGTAAGACGTACGGGAGCGGCGAATAGTTGCCCATGATCCTGAACAATTTCTCGGCGTCCCCGCCCCGCGCACCCGATCGGTGCTGCTCCACTACGGTTGCTCCATGAGCCAGAGCAACGGGCGGGAGGCCGGTCGCGGTCCGGGACAGGAGCGGCATCGCGGTGCGGTCACCCTGCGTAGAGGGGCGATCCCGAGCAGCACAGCGGACCAGCGGTTGCTGGATTCGCGGGGTCGCGGCGACTGGAAGACCAAGGACGCCTGGCGCGCGCTGCGCATCCTCGCCGAGTTCGTCGAGGGTTTCGACACCCTCGCCGACGTGCCGTCGGCGGTCAGCGTCTTTGGCTCCGCGCGCAGCGCGCCGGACAGCGCCGAGTGTCAGTTGGCCGAGGAGTTGGGCGGCGCGCTGGCCCGAGCCGGCTACGCGGTGATCACCGGAGGCGGGCCCGGAGTGATGGAGGCCGCCAACCGCGGCGCCAGCGAGGCCGGTGGGCTCTCCGTGGGCCTCGGCATCGAGCTTCCGTTCGAGCAGGGCATCAACGAGTGGGTCGACCTGGCCATCGACTTCCGCTACTTCTTCGCCCGCAAGACGATGTTCGTCAAGTACGCCCAGGCGTTCGTCGTGCTGCCCGGTGGGTTCGGCACCATGGACGAGTTGTTCGAGGCGCTCACCCTGGTGCAGACCGGCAAGGTCACCCGGTTCCCGGTGGTGCTCATGGGGGTCGCCTACTGGCAGGGGCTGCTGGACTGGCTGCGCGACACGATGGCCGCCACCGGCAAGATCGGGCCGGTCGACCTGGACCTGATCTGTCTCACCGACGAGGTCAACGAGGCGGTCCGGTACATCGTCGAGGCGGAGGCCGTGCTCTCCGCCGAGCAGGAGGCGGTCCGCGAGGAGGCCGTCGCCCGTATCGAGGCAGACCAGCAGGCCGCAGCCGTTCAGGCCAGCGAGCAGCCCCGGGACCGCGACTGATGGCGGCGATCTGCGTCTTCTGCGCCTCCTCTCGTACCCTCGATCAGCGCTGGTTGGACCTGGCCGCCGAGACCGGTGCGGAGCTGGCCCGGCGCGGGCACACGCTGGTCAGCGGCGGTGGCTGCGTCGGCATGATCGGCGCGTTGGCGGACGGCGCCCGATCCGCCGGTGGACGCACCGTCGGCGTGATCCCGCAGTCGCTGGTCGATCTGGAGGTCGCCGACCTGGCCTCGGACGAGCTGCTGGTGACCGACTCGATGGCCGCCCGCAAGACCCTGATGATCGACAAGTCGGATGCCTTCCTCACCCTGCCCGGCGGGTTGGGCACCCTGGACGAGTTGTTCGAGGTCTGGACCACCGCCACCCTCGCGCTGCACGCCAAGCCGATGGTGCTGATTGACACCGACGGGTTCTACCGCCCTCTGTTGGACTGGCTCGACGCGCTGGCCGACCAGACCTTCCTGAAGCCCGCCGGCCGCGACCTCCTGACCGTGACCACCACCGTGACCGAGGCCGTGGACGTCCTGGAATCCCACCTAACCTGACCCACCCCGGCCCCTCCCGGCCTCCCGGCCCCGGCTGGCCGCGGTGATCATGAAG
>NZ_QGSZ01000297.1 GCF_003857055.1 Micromonospora inaquosa
AGGGCTTGCAGATCATTAACACGCCATCTTGATCTCTGGCGGTGTGGTGATGCCTTGTGCGGTCGCGAGGTCGTTGAGGTCGTTGAGTGTGGCGAGCCGGTGTGGGTTGGGCCGGATGGTGTGTCCTGCCTGCTGTAGGAGTTGGCGGATCTCGCGCAGATGTCTGTTGATCGTTTCGGGTCGGACTCGGAACAGGGCGGCGATGGTGACCTGGGGCAGCGCGAGTCGGTGGTGGAGGATGGCGGCGAGAAGCCGGTCGGCGAGGGTGAGAATGGGACGTCGGCCGGTGCCGGGGGCGGTCAGCCGTGGGCGGTGGCCGCGTCGGGTGTGCAGGCTCGTTTCTCGCTGCTGGTCATGCAGTGTCATCAGCGTGGCGATCAGGGCGTCCCACTCGGGTGCCGGTAGTCCGGTCAGGGTCGGGTGGTGTAGCCAGGCCCGGTCGGGGCTGGGCTTGTCGAACGGGTCCGGGGCGCTGTTGACCTGCTCGTATGCCTCGGGGCGCAGGGTGTAGTTCCAATCTGGGTGCCAGTCGTGGCGGATCACGGGCAGCGCCTCGTGCTGCCGGTCGCTGATGCGGACTCCGGTGTCGTAGGTGTTGGTGTCAAGTTCGGCGTGCACGCGCAGCCCGGTGCGGGTCGTGGTGGCGGCGATGGATTGCACGATGACTTCGTGGCTGGTCAGTGGCCGGCCCCGCCAGTTGAGGGTGATGTGGGAGAACAGCCGGTGCTCGACCTTGTTCCACTTCGAGGTGCCGGGCGGGAAGTGGCACACGGTGATCTCCAACCCGGTCTGGACGGCGAGGGCAGCCAGTTCGGCTTTCCAGGCGCGGGTGCGGTAGCTGTTGGAGCCACCGGCGTCCGCGGTGATCAGTAGCCGTCGGGCCTGCGGGTAGTCGATGCGGCCGGCTGTGTTCCACCAGCGTCGGATCGACTCGACGGCGAACGCGGCGGTGTCGTGGTCGGTGCCGACGTTGACCCAGCCGGTGTCGGCGGCCAGGTCGTAGATGCCGTACGGCACCGCCTTGCCCAAGCTGTCACCGGGAAAGTCGTGGGTGAGGGTGGCGGCCGGCTCGCCTTGGGGCCGCCATTGCTGGCCGGCGTTGGCGAACTGGCCGACCAGTTCCTTCTTCTTGGTGTCCACGCTGATCACCGGGTCCGTGGTGGCCTGGTGGACTTTGACCTGTTCGTTGATGTAGCGGAACTGCGCGTCGCGGTCCGGGTGCTGCTTGCCCTCGATGGTCTTGGCGTTGGCCTGCAGGCTGAACCCCTCCTCGCGCAGCAGGTCAGCGACGGTGTCGGCGCTGACCCGGTGGCCTTGGCCGGTCAATACTGCTGCGAGTTTGCGGGTCGACTTCGTCGTCCACCGCAGCGGCGACACCGGATCCCCCCGCTCGTCGGGCTCAACAAGGGCCAGCAGTGCCGGGCGCAGTTCGGGATCCACCTCAACAGCCCGTCTACGCCCCCCACCGGCCCTGCGGACCCGACCCAGCGGCTGCGCGCCCCCGTCCAACTCATCGACACCCAGCGACACCGTCGCCTCCCGAACGCCGGCCGCCCGCGCTACCGCACGGATCCCGCCGTGTCCCAGCACCCGCGCCTCGGCGCCCATCAACAGCCGACGCTGCCGCTCGTCCAGATGCGGGAAGATCACCTCGAACTTCGCCGCGAGCATGTCCCGGGTCTCCACCATGACGCCCATACCACAGCAACGAACGAAGCTCCCCGAAGCTACGGGTTATTTCTCTGCAAGCCCT
>NZ_QGSZ01000020.1 GCF_003857055.1 Micromonospora inaquosa
ACCCGACACAGCGCCCACGCCGGCCTGATCGACTCGGGTTTGTGTAAAGCGCGGTGTCCCGGTGCCCAGGATGCCGCGACTTCCTGAAACACGAGTGGATCACGCCGGTCTGCGCGGTTCGCGCACCGGAACCGCGTCGAACCGGGGCACAGTGCGGGGTGGACCGGCCCCTCCCGGGCGGAGAGTCAGGCCGACCCTGGCCGGAGTGCGGGGCGGACGGCCCGTCCGGATCAGAGCGCCGGGGCAGACGAGACCGCGCCCGAGTCCGCGCACCGTGCCCGAGCCCGGAGTCCGTGCCCGAGTCCGCGCCCACGCCCGAGTTCGAGCCCGCGCCCGAGGCCAAGGTCGAGTCTGGGTCTGAGTCGGGAGGTTAGGGGGTCGCGGGGTCGGTTTGTGGGACGTTGCGCTGTGCCGGGATGGCCGGTGCGGCCGACCACGGGATCTCGGGTGCGCGGTGGAAGGTCATCCCTGCCGTCGTCCAGCGCGGGCCTTGGCTGGCCAGGCGGTCGCGGAAGCTGGCCCAGTCGTGGGTCGCTCGGGGTGACCAGGCCAGTTCGGCGATGGCCGGGAGGCGGGGCAGGAGCAGGAGTTCGATGTCGGTCAGCGAGGTGACCGATTCGGTCCAGAGCGGGGCTTCCACACCGAGCACAGCCTCGGTGGGTACGTCGGCGACGTGCGTACCCGGATCCCAGTCGTAGGACTTTCGCACGTCGATGAGGCCGGCCCAGTCGTGTCCGATCGGGGTGTCCGGGGCGTACTTCATGTCCAGGTAGGCGTGGTTGCCGGGGGAGACGATCAACCGTGCTCCGCGGCGGACGGCGTCGGCGGTGGTGGGGTCTTCGCCGTTCGTGCCCCACCACTGCAGGACCCGCCCGTCGAGGTGGGCGGCCGGAGCGAGTTGGTGCCAGCCGACGACGGTCTTGCCGAGGTCGGCGACGATGCGTTGGACCCGCTCGACGAAACCGGTGTAGACCTCGCCCTTGACCTTGAACGCCTCGTCGCCACCGATGTGCAACCAGGGGCCGGGGGTGAGGGCTGCCAGCTCGCGCAACACGTCGGCGACGAAGTCGTACGTCCGCTCGTCGGCCGGGTCGACGTAGCTGAAACCGACCTCGGTGCCGGTGTACGGCGGCGGCGGGGTCTTGTCGGGTGCCAGCTCCGGGTACGCGACCAGCGCCGAGTTGGTGTGTCCCGGCAGGTCGATCTCCGGGACGACGGTGATGTGGCGGGCGGCCGCGTAGGAGACGATCCGCGTGTAGTCGGCCTTCGTGTAGTGCCCACCGGGGCCGCCGCCGACCTCGGTCGTCGCGCCGATGGTGGTCAGCTTCGGCCAGGAGTCGACGGCGATCCGCCAACCCTGGTCGTCGGTGAGGTGCAGGTGCAGGTGGTTGAGCTTGTAGCGGGCGAGGTGGTCGACCACCCGCAGCACGTCCTCGACGGCGAAGAAGTGCCGCGCGACGTCGAGCATCGCGCCCCGGTAGGGGAACCGGGGTGCGTCGGTGATCGTCCCGCCGGGTAGCGCCCACCGTTCGGTGACCGGGTCGGGGCTCTCGATCGCCGCTGGCAGCAGTTGGCGCAGCGTCTGTACGCCGTAGAAGAGGCCGGCGCCGGTGGCGGCGGTGACGCGTACCCCGTCGGTGGCGATGTCGAGCCGGTAGCCCTCCGCGCCGAGGTCGGCGGTGTCGTCCAGCACCAGCGCGATGC
>NZ_QGSZ01000161.1 GCF_003857055.1 Micromonospora inaquosa
GCCATGCCCAGCGCCGGCTGGCCGGCGCCACCGGCGAGCAGCACACCCGCTGCCACGACCGGCTATCCGACCGCCCCGCCGCCGTCCGGTTACCGCCCCCCGTTCGCGCCGCACGGCCCGTACGCTTCGCCGACCCCGGCCGCGCCTCCTCCGCGCAAGCCACCGAAGCCACCGAAGCGCCCCAAGGAGCGCTCGCCGCTCGGCGCGGTGACCTTCTCGCTGATCTTCCTGGTGCTCGGTCTGGTCGCCCTGCTCGACCTGCTGGACGTCTTCGCCATCAGCGCCTCGGCGTACTTCGCCGCCGCGTTGACCACGATCGCGCTGGGGCTGCTGGTCGGCACCTGGTTCGGGCGGGCCCGCTGGCTCATCGCGCTCGGCGTGGTGACCGCGGCGGCGCTGGGCACGGCTACCGTCGCCGAGTCCTACGACCGGATCCGGGGGGTCGACGGCGCGGTGACCTGGGCCCCCACCGACCACCGCGACCTGGCGGACCGGTACGAGAACAGCTTCGGTGACGCCGTTCTCGACCTGCGCGGGATCGACTTCGCGAAACGGGACAGCCAGGTGACAGTGGCCGTCAACTTCGGCCAGGCGACGGTGGTCGTGCCGCCGAACGTGGACGTCACGACCGTGGCCGACGTCAACGCGGGTGACGCCACCATCTTCGGCAACCACTCCGGCGGGCTGGACGGCCGTCTGCGGGAATCCACCGACGTCGGCGCGGACGGGCCCGGCGGCGGGACCCTGCGCCTCTACATCCATGTCAATGCGGGCAACCTGGAGGTGACCCGGTGAAGGCTCACCGCACGGATCTGGTGTCGTTCGCCTTCGGGCTCGTGTTCCTGGCGCTGTCCGCCTGGTGGCTGCTCGCCCAACTGCTCGGGCTGGCGCTACCGCCGGTCGGCTGGTTCCTGGCCGGCGCACTCATCCTGATCGGGGTCTTCGGGCTGGTCGGCGCACTGCGCTCGGGTCGGCCGAGCCAGCCGGAGCCCACCGCCGAGGCCATTCCCGGCATGTCCGTCTCGGGTGCGCCCAGCTCCGGTGTGCCAGTGCCGGTCTCCGGTGCCGCCACGTCGACCTCCGGCGCGGCCCTGCCGGTCTGGGAAGCCGAACGGTCCACCTGGGACACTCCATCCTCGGACCCGACGCTCATCTCGGACCGGCCGCTCGTCTCGGACCCGATGCTCTCCTCGGACCGGCCGCTGGAGACGCCGACCATGGCGGTGCGGGCGGAGGATGCGCCGCCCACCGACGTGATCCACCCGGCCTGGCTGGCACATCCGCCGTCAGAGCCGCCGACCGAGCCGCCGACCGAGCCGATCCGAGGTCAATCCGGCGGCGCCGACGAGGAGCCGACTCTCGGGGTCCTCGCCCGCCCGGCGACCTCCGAGGGGGACGAGCCGACCCGGTCCAACCAACCGGCCGACGCCACCGGCAACCAACCGGGCGACGCCACCGACGACCGGCCGGCCGGCGAGCGCGAGGGTCCGCGCAGGGAAGCCTGACCTCGGGTGCCTGACCCGCGTCGGTCCACCGCAGCCCCACGGCGGTGCGGCCGGCGCGGACGGACGCATATGCTGGCCGGTGGAGATCTCGCCTCCGCCGGCCGGCCCGTCCCGCCCATGGCGGCCCCGCCGCGATTCCCGTCTCTACCCCCGTCAG
>NZ_QGSZ01000393.1 GCF_003857055.1 Micromonospora inaquosa
GGTTAGGGGTTGGTGAAGGAATTGGTGATTGCCGCGCAGAAGGCGGGGAGGTCGTCGGGTTTGCGGCTGCTTGTCAGGTTGCCGTCGGTGACGCACTCCTCGTCCACCCAGGTGGCTCCGGCGTTGGTCAGGTCGGTACGCAGCGTCGGCCAGGAGGTGATCCGTCGACCGCGCACCACGTCCGCCTCGATGAGCGTCCACGGGCCGTGACAGATCACCCCGACCGGCTTGCCCGCTTCGAAGAACGCCTTCACGAACCGCACCGCGCCCGGGTCGCCCCGCAGGAAGTCCGGGTTCGCCACCCCTCCGGGCAGCACCAGCGCGTCGTACCCGGCGGCGTCCGCCTTGTCGACGGTCACGTCCACGTCGTACGTCTTGGACTGGTCCAGATGGTTGAAGGACTGGATGGAACCGGGCTTGAGCGAGACCAACTCGACAGTCGCGCCGGCGTTCTCGACCGCCTCGCGTGGGTGGACGTACTCGACCTCCTCGACGCCGTCGGCGGCCAGGAAGGCGATCCGCTTGCCCTGCAATGTCGCTGCCATCTCGGTACATCTCCTTTCCGGGGTACCCCAATCCCCTTCCCCCGCGCGAACGCCCGAAACAGGCCGGACAGCTTCGGAGCGGCCCGGACAGCTTCGGACCGGCCCGGACAGCTTCGGACCGGCCCGGACAGCTTCGGAGCGGCCCGGACCGGTCAGGAGCCATCGAAGGCGGCATGACCAGCGGCGGGACCGGCCGCCACGCAGGTTTGTCCGCGAGGCCGCTGGGGACCCGGGGAGGCATGGCAGGAGCAGCAGCGGAACAGCGCCGGCTCGCCACCGTCGTGGAGAGCTGGCTCGAGCGCCCAGTCCTGATCGTCGGTGACGCCATGTTGGACGAATGGCGGTTCGCCGACTCCGACCGGCTCTGCCGGGAGGCGCCCGCCCCCGTCCTCACCCTGCGGCGGCGGATCTCCGCCGCCGGTGGGGCCGCGAACACCGCCGTCAACGTCGCCGCCCTCGGCGGCCGGGCGGTGCTGGTGGCACCGGTCGGCGCCGACGTCGCCGGGGACGAACTGCACGACTGCCTGGACCGGGCGGGCGTCTGGGACCGCACGGTCAACCAGCCGGGGCGGCCCACCCCGGTGAAGCGACGGATGTTGGCCGGCAACCAGATCCTGTTGCGCGAGGACTCCGGCGACCCGGAGGACGCCCTGGACCACGACGGGGTGTGCCGACTGCTCACCGCCCTGAGCTGTGCCACCGAGGAGTTGCGCGCCGCCGCCGGTGGGGAAGCGCCGACCCTGGTGGTCTGCGACTACGGCCTGGGCGCGCTGCCCGCGCCGGTCCGCGCGTGGCTGGTCGAGAACCGCGAGCGGTACGCCACTGTCGCGCTGGACGCCCACGACCTGGCCGACTGGCGGGGTCTCGCGCCCACCGTGGTCACCCCCAGCTTCGCCGAGGCGACCCGGCTGTTGGCCCGCGCGGGCGGTACGACCCGACCGACCGGTGGGACCGAACTGCACCTGGAGCACCCGGACGCCGACCCGGCGGACGGGCCCTCCGAAATGACTGTGGGCGCCGCCCCGGGCGCGGTACGCGCCGACGGGGGCACCGCCGAGCCGGCGCGGGCCAGCGGCGGACCGGTCGGTGAGCCCACCCCGAGCGAGGGCCGGGTGGCCCTCACCGGCGACGGGCTCAGCGTCACCGGCACCGGGGTCACCGTGAACACCCGGGCCGGCGAGGGCGTCGACCGAGCCGTCCTGGCCGAGTCGAGGCTGGCGGAACTGCGTGCGCACACCGGCGCCGACGTGGTCGCGGTAACCCTGGACACCGAGGGCGCGGTGGTCGGCGGCGCCGACGGGGAGCCACGGCGCAGCCACAGCACCCCGGTACCGGCGAGTCACGCGGTGGGTGCCGGCGACGCGTACCTGGCGGCGATGACGCTGGCCCTGGCCGCCGACGCGCCGCTGCCCACCGCCGCCCAACTCGCCCAACTGGCGGCCACCATCACCGTCTCGGACACCGGCACCTGCGTGTGCCGACGGGACGACCTGCTCGCCGCACTCGACCAGCCGACAAACACCACGAGCCACCCCGCTGTGGTCGGCGGCGACGAATTGGACGCGATCGTCGCCGAGTACCGCGAGGCGGGACGGTCGGTGGTCTTCACCAACGGCTGCTTCGACGTGCTGCATCGCGGGCACGTGCGCTACCTGGAGCAGGCCCGCGCGTTGGGTGACCTGCTCATCGTGGCGGTCAACTCCGACGGCAGCGTACGACGGCTGAAGGGCCCGGACCGGCCGGTCAACCCGGTCGAGGACCGGGGTGCCCTGCTCGCCGCGCTCGCCTGCGTGGATCACGTGGTGGTCTTCGAGGAGGACTCACCCGCCGCGCTGATCGAGGCGGTCCGACCGGACGTGTACGTCAAGGGCGGCGACTATCCGCCGGAGCTGGTGCCGGAAGCGCCGCTGGTGCGCCGGCTGGGCGGCCAGGTGCGCACCCTGGGGTACGTGCCGGACCGGTCCACCTCCGCGATCATCGAGCGGATCCGGTCGCACAGCCGGGACCTGTCACCACACCTCGACGACCGGGAGCCGGACCCGTCGCTGCGCACCCGCACCCAGGCGTCGTGAACCGCCCCCTCAACCTCGGCACCCCGGCGGAGTTCCGCGCCGACCGGCTGGTCGACGTGCTGATTCCGACCCGGAACCGGCCCGCCGAGCTGGCCGTCACCCTGGCGGGGCTGGCCGCCCAGGACGGGCTGCCCGGCTTCGGGGTGGTCGTCAGCGACCAGTCCGATGGAGATCCGGCGTACGCGCATCCCGCCGCCGCCACCATGGTCCGGGCGCTGCGCCACCGGGGCCACCCCGTGCTGCTGACCCGTCGGCTGCCCCGCCGGGGGTTGGCCGAACACCGGGCGTACCTGCTCGCCGCCTCGGACGCCCGGTACGTCCTCAGCCTCGACGACGACATCTGGTTGGAACCGGGGGCGCTGCACCGACTGGTCACCGCGATCGGTGAGCTGGGCTGCGGGTTCGTCGGCAACGGTGTGCACGGGCTCTCGTACACCGATGACCTGCGGCCGGAGACGCACGGCCACTACGAGGAGTGGACCGGGCCGCCCACACCGGAGCGGATCCGACCCGACACCCCGCAGTGGAACCGGGCCCGGATCCACTCGGCCGCGAATCTGCTGCACATCACCGAGCAGTTGGCGCTGCCGCCGGGCGCGTGGCGGGCGTACAAGGTCTCCTGGATCGGTGGGTGCGTGCTCTACGACCGGGCCAAGCTCGTCGACGCCGGTGGCTTCGACTTCTGGCGTCGGGTGCAGGAGAAACACCAGGGCGAGGACGTGGCCGCGCAACTGGCCGTGATGTCCCGCTACGGCGGCGCGGGCATCCTGCCCAGCGGCGCGTACCACCTGGAATCCCCCACCACCGTCACCGACCGGGACGTGGAGGCGTGGGAGGTCGTCCTCGCCGACGAGGACACCCCGCAGCCGGCTTGACCTACCCGGCGAGCAACTCCCGGGCGGCCTCCAGCACCTCGACCACCGGTACGTCGGTCACGAACGAGTCCCGGTGCGGGCACTCACCGTCGCCCGGCCGGTGCGGATAGATGCCCGGGGTGCAGTCGACGCCGCAGACCGGGCAGTGCACAGTCCACGAGCTGATCGGCCGGTGCCGGCCCCGCAACGGGCTGGCCCCGTTGATCAGGTTGCCGACCCAGAAGATCCCCACCGTGCGCGCGCCCACCGCGGCGGCCAGGTGCAGCGGGCCGGTGTCGTTCGAGACGACCAACGCGCAGTCGGCGTAGCAACCCACCAGCCCACCGAGGCTGAGCGTGCCCACCTGAGGGCGCACCGGCACCCGCGCCGCCGCGACGACCCGGTCCACCACCTCCTGCTCGGAGGGCGTGCCGGTGACCAGCACCTCGTACCCGTCCTCGTGCAGCGCACGAGCTACCTCGGCGAAGCGCTCGGCGGGCCAGCGGCGGCGGGTGTCGGTGGCGCCCGGATGCAACGCCACCCGGGGACGGCCCGCCGGGCCGAGCACCCGGGCGGCTTCGGCCCGGTCGGCGTCGGTCACCGCCAGCGTCGGAGTGATGCTCGTGGCCGGCGCTCCCACCAGCGCGACCACCTCCAGGTAGCGAATCACCTCGTGCTGGTAGTAGACGTAGCGGAGCCACCGGTCCAGCGGCGGCGCGTCCTCCGCACGCAGGCCGACGGTCAACCGGGCACCGAGCCGACTGATCAGGGGGTTGGAGTTGGCGCCGCCACCGTGGATCTGCACCGCCAGGTCGAATTCCGCGTCGCTGGCGGCGGCCACGAAGTCGTCCATCGACGACTCCGGTTCGCCCGGGTCCGGCGTACGAATGCCGGGCGCCGCCGGCACCACCAGCACCCGGTCCACCGGGCCGGGCCGGTCGCGCCACAGCTTCGCGTGCCACGGCGCGCCGAGCAACACGATCTCCGCCGAGGGGTACGCGCTGCGCAGCGCGTCCAGCGCCGGCAGGGTGAAGATGAAGTCGCCGAGCGCGTTGGCGCGCAACACGGCGATCCGCCGCACGTCGGGAATGCGCTCGCCGGTCGGGCCGAGCACGGAAGGGCTGACCACGCGGCCCGCTACGGCCGGTCGATCTCGGCGGCGATGTCCGGGCGGTGCAGCTCCCGGTCCGCGGCCGGATCGGCGGGCGTCGGCGTACCCGGCAGGAGGTCGCCGGAGCGCGGCCCGGTGCGACCCACTGCGATGGTGCGCGGCGCGGGCCGGGTCGCCCGAGGCAGCCGGACCCGGAGCAGACCGTGGTCCATCACCGCGTCGATGGCGTCCGGGTCGACCCGCGCCGGCAGGTTGACCCGGTATTCGAAGCCGCGCGTCTCGAAACCGCCGGGGATGCCCTGGTCGGCGTTGACCTCCGCCTCCGAGCGGGCCCGTACGCACAGCTCGCGGTCGTCCAACTCGACCGCCACCTCCTCCGGTGCCACCCCGGGCAGCCGGACGACGACCTCCCACCCGTCCGAAGTCTCGGTCAACTCGACGTCGGACGCTCCAGCGCGACCACCGACCAGGCGGCTCAGCTCGGCGCGCAGCGACTGCAACTCCCCCATCGGGTCCCAGCCCTGCTGCCGGCCGCCCCGCCAGCCCCGGCCGAAGCCACCGAACTGCTGCTCGCTCATCACACCTCTCCGATCCGCTGGGTCGCCGCCGGCGGCCGTAGGGAGCTGGGCGCGTCCAGGCCGGCGTCGCGGTCGACGCCCACACCGAGCCGGTCGACCAGCTCACCACCGAGCCAGGCGCTGATGCCGAGGATCGCCACCGCGACCACCTCGATGGCGACCAGTGCCCCGCCGGCGGCCCGAGAATCCGCATTGAGCCGGACCACCCACACGGCCGCGAAGAGCAGGATCACCGCGACGTTGGCACCGGCGTGCAGCAGACCCACCCGCTTGGCGCGGGTGCCGGTCGGGATCGCCAGCAGGTCGAACGAGCCGGCCGCCGCGGCGAGCAGGCCGCCGATCAGGCCGACGGTGATGTTCCAGTACGCGACCTCGCCGAGGAAGTCGGGACCGCCGACGGTGTCCACCACGTCGAACAGCACCGCCGTGACCAGCAGCGCGACCGGGAACATGACCAGCATCGGATGGACTGGGTGACCCAGTACCTTGAGTCGGCTCTCCATCTCCCGGCCTCCACTGGTCGGCTGTGCTGCGCGACGGTCTCGTACGGCGGGCCGTACCCCCGGCGACCCGGCGCAAACCTCGCGCTGGTCACGACGGCCTAGGCTGACGAATGGTGGTACCCGCCACCGGCTCAACGGTCGAGGGAGGATCAACGTGACGGTGGAGATCACCTCGCACGAGGAGTTACGCGAGCTGCTGGGCGAACCGCACCTGCGGGCCGCCACCAAGGACCGCCCCCGCCTGCACCAGCGGGACCGCGAGTGGCTCGCCGCCTCCCCGTTCTGTCTGATGGCCACGGCCGGCGCGGACGGCAGCTGCGACGTCTCGCCCAAGGGCGACCCGGCCGGGTTCACCCTGGTGCTGGACGACACCACCATCGCGCTGCCCGAGCGGCCCGGCAACAGGCGGGCCGACGGCTACCGCAACATCCTCGACAACCCCCACGTCGGGTTGCTCTTCCTCATCCCCGGCCGCACCGACACACTTCGGATCAACGGGCGGGCCCGGCTCGTACGCGACGCGCCCTTCTTCGACGACATGGTGGTCAAGGGGCACCGGCCGGTGCTCGCGGTGGTGGTGGAGATCGAGCAGATCTTCTACCACTGCGCCAAGGCGTTCCTGCGGTCCGCGCTGTGGCGGCCGGAAACCTGGCAGCCGGAGGTGCTGCCGTCCCGGGCCCGCCTGATCAAGGAGGTCGAGGCGCCGACGGAAAGCCTTGAGGACCTGGAACGGCACTACGGCCCGGAGTACGCCACGAAGATCTACGTCTGACGTTGTCGTGGTGACCGCAGACGACTGGCTGGCAGAGACCCGCACCTCCTACGACACCGTCGCGGACAGCTACGCGCATCTGGTGCGCGACTTCCTGGCCGAGGCGCCGCACGAACGGGCGATCCTGGCGCTCTTCGCCGAACTTGTCGACGCGGCTGGCGGCGGGCCGGTCGCCGACGTGGGCTGCGGGCCGGGACGCGTCACCGCCCACCTGCACACGCTCGGCGTCGACGCCTTCGGGATCGATCTCTCACCCGGGATGATCGAGGTGGCCCGCCGTGATCACCCCGAACTGAGGTTTGAGGTCGGCTCGATGACCGACCTCGACCTGGCTGACGGCTCGGTCGCCGGCCTGGTCGCCTGGTACTCCCTCATCCACATCCCCGACGACCAGATCGACACGGTGCTCGCGCACTTCCGGCGGGTGCTGCGCCGCGGTGGCCCACTGCTGCTCGGCTTCCACGTGGGCGACGAGACGTCCCTCAAGACGGAGGGTTACGGCGGCCACCCGATGCGGCTGCACGTCCACCGTCGCCAGCCGGCCCGGATGGCGGCCTGGCTGCGGGCGAGCGGCTTCCGGATCGAGTCAGAGACGACTCTCACCTCACCCGAGAGCAAGCTCGCCGGTATCACCATCGCCCGCCGCGAGCGTTGACCAGCCAGGCGATCTCGCGCGCCGGCATCAGTTGTCGACAGGAAGATCCTGCTCGATCCAGGAAAGTAGTGGGTTCACCGCCGCACCGGTGCCACCACATCCTGGCAGCGTCCTTCCGCGTCTGGGACCGTGCGGACGGATTGGTCCCCGCCAACAACCTTGCGTCCAGGTACCGGGCGCGGGAGGCGATAACCAGGGATCGAAGCATCCCGACGCTCGGTTTCGCGGCTCTTCACAGATGAGGGTGTAGCTGCGGGGGCTGGGCTTGCGGGTCTTGGGCCACCCCTCTTGCTGTCGTTGGGATTTTCCACCCCGAGAGGGCAGCCTTGCACGTTTGGGCCCGCTGCTGAGACCTCTTATCGGTCGTGCTGATGCCAAGCTGATCGAGGTGGGTCAACACATCGACACTCCCTCCTTCGGTGTCCGCCCCGGGATGCCCCGCGAACGCCCTTGGTGCCGACGGCCTCGATTGCGTAGGCATCAGCTGCTTTGTGGCGGCGGGACCCTGTCGCGGTCGGTGGGCCTCAGCCGTTGGTGGACGCCCCTGGTCCAGTCGTGGCGTACCGGGCGGCGATGGTACGGACGGCCTCGTCGACCACCTGAGCGACGCGTTCGGCACTCACCTCCCAGCCCGGCACCAGGAGTGCCGGCCAGAAGACGTAGTTGGAGATCATGCCCAGGAACTGGGTGGCTGCGAGGTCCACGTCCTCGACCCGCACCGTTCCCGCCTCGTGTTCAGCCAGGAGGTAGCTGCGAACGGACTCGAAGTAGGGCATCTTCCCGTGCGAGAACTGCGCATGGGCCAGCTCCGGGAACCGCGGCAGCTCGGCGATGACGATCCTGAACAGGTCGATCATCTGGGCACGGCCTAGCAGCTCGGCGTAACGGCGACCGATGATGCTGAGTCCGTCAACGACGTTGCCTGCTGGCGGAGGGTCCTCCTCGTCAGCGGTCGACCAGGACTCGGCCACGATGGCGTCGAACAGGGCAGCCTTGCTCGGAAACTGCTTGAACAAGGTCGCCCGCGAAACGCCCGAGCGCTCTGCGATCCGCGCCAGCGACGTCCGGTCGTAGCCCAACTCAAGAAACAGTGCGGTCGCGGCCGTCACGATCAGCGCGCGCTTCTCCTGGGCGACGCGCTGGTGATACGTCGTCACGACCCCGCTCATGGCCCGAGCATACGAGGTGAGTGGCTTGACTCGCCATTGCCGCCGACCTAGTGTCAGGAGAATGGTGAGTCGCTCGACTCACCATTGGCCGGCTGTTCATCACTGGCGATCCCGGTCATTCACCCCCTGCCGAAGGAACATCTGATGCCCCGCTTCGACAACCAGACCGTGCTCGTGACCGGTGGGACCGGTGGCCAGGGCTCGAACCACGTGCGCGCCTTTCACGTGGAGGGAGCGAACGTGGTGATCGGCGACATCGACACCGAACGCGGCGCCGCTCTCGCCGACGAGCTCGGGACCCGCGCTCACTTCACCCGCCTCGACGTCACCGACGAGAGCTCGTGGTCCGCCGCTGTGCTGGCCGCCGAGAGCGCCTTCGGCGCCCTGAACGTGCTCGTCAACAACGCGGGCGTGCAGAATCCGCCTGCAACGATCGACAACACGGAGCGGGCCACGTGGTCGCGCATCCTCGACATCAACCTCACAGGGACCTTCCTCGGCATCAAGGTCGCAGCCCCCGCTCTGCGCCGCGCAGCAGGGGGAGTCATCGTCAACATCGCCTCGACGATGGGCCTGGGCGGCACGGCGAACTACGCGCCGTACGTCGCCAGCAAGTGGGCCGTGCGAGGCCTCACCCGAACGGCAGCACTCGAGCTCGGCCGCGACCACATCCGGGTGAACACCATCCACCCCGGCGTGATATCGACCCCCTTCATCCACGAACCAGCAGCCGGCGCCACCGCGGCAATCGCCGACTTCTACTCACCCGAGCCGTTCGCGATCCCCCGGCTCGGGGAGCCGGCCGACGTCAGCCGGCTTCTCCTGTTCCTCACGTCATCAGACGCGTCGTTCATCACGGGGTCGGAGTACGTCATCGACGGTGGACTCCTCCTCGGGCCCGCCCTTCAGACCGAGACCGCATGAGCAGTCCAGACACGACCGGATGGAACGACTCCGCACGTGACGCGTCTTTGTCGCACCTGCCCGATCACATCCGGCGAGCCATCGAGATCACACCCGCCGCAGGCACCAGCGAACGGATCATCGACATCACGACGCTGGGGCGCCGCACCGGCCGGCCACGCCGCATCGAGATCTTCTTCTACCGAGCTGCGGGCACCACCTACCTGTGTAGCGGCGCCGGCGGTGCCGCGACCGACTGGCATGCGAACCTTCTCGCCAATCCCAACTTCACCTTCCACCTCAAGAACGGGATCCACGCAGATCTGCCTGCACGGGCCACGCCTGTCACCGACCCAGCTGAACGTCAGGCCGTGCTGGCGGAGATCGTCGCGGATCTCAATCAGCCCCACGACCCCGGCACCATCCGGCCGACTCGGCTCGAAGACTGGGCTGACAGTCGGCTGATGCGCATCAGCTTCCGCCATCGGCCGTGATCGCGGATCCCTCGACAGATGACCTACTCCCAGGGACCGGGGTGTAGTCGCGGCTAGAGCAGCTCTTCGCCAGATGAGGGTGTAGCTGGCGCGGCGGTCCAGGTGGATGTCGAGGTTTCCAGAGGGAAAGGCTCCTACACGCTCATCCTGAAAGAACCGCCACGCGCCCGACGCTACCGTCGGCGACCGCTCGCACGCGTTCGCCCACCCCGATCTAACGACCTTCTGCAGACTCGACGAGCACGGCCTCGTCGTCACCGGCCAACGCCTCGAGCCCGACCGCGCGGTCCTCGCGTGCCGGGTCCTCGAACCCGACCAATGGTGCCGCCGCTGCGGCTGCGAAGGGACCCCCCGGGACACGGTCACCAGGCAACTTACCCACGAGCCGCTCGGCCGGCGGCCCACGACGCTGCTGGTCACGATCCGCCGCTACCGATGCGGTGGCTGCGGGCATGTCTGGCGCCAAGACACCTCCCAGGTGGCCGAGCCCCGGTCAAAGTTGTCACGGCGCGGGCTGCGGTGGGCACTCGAAGGGATTGTGGTCGGACACCTCACCGTCGCCCGGGTCGCCGAAGGTCTCGGCGTCGCGTGGAACACCGCCAACGACGCAGTCCTCGCCGAGGGCAAGCGGGTCCTGATCGACGACCCGGCACGGTTCGGCGGCCTCCGGGTCGTCGGCGTCGATGAGCACGTCTGGCGCCACACCAGCCGTGGTGACAAGTACGTCACGGTCATCATCGACCTCACCCCGATCCGCGACAAGACAGGCCCAGCACGGCTCCTCGACATGGTCGAGGGCCGCTCCAAGCAAGTGTTCAAGACCTGGCTCGTCGCCCGCACCGACGCCTGGCGTGACGCGGTCGAGGTCGTCGCAATGGACGGGTTCAGCGGCTTCAAGACCGCCACCACCGAAGAGCTCCCTGACGCGGTCGCGGTGATGGATCCCTTCCACGTGGTCCGCTTGGCCGGCGACGCGCTCGACCGGTGCCGACGCAGGGGTCCAGCAAGCCATCCACGGTCACCGCGGCATGAAGGGCGACCCGCTCTACTCGGCGCGGCCGACCCTGTGCACCGGCGCCGACCTCCTCACCGACAAGCAGCGCAGCCGTCTGCGGGCGCTGTTCGCGGTCGATGACCATGTGCAGGTCGAGGCGACCTGGGGGATCTACCAGCGGATGATCGCGACCTACCGAGAGCCCGACCGAGCTCGTGGCCGCGTGTTGATGACCGCGCTGATCGACTCGGTCAGCGCCGGCGTCCCGGCCGGGCTGAGCGAGGTCATCACGCTGGGCCGGACGTTGAAGAAGCGTGCCGACGACGTGCTGGCCTACTTCGACCGGCCCGACACATCCAACGGCCCGACCGAGGCGATCAACGGACGGCTCGAACACCTCCGCGGCTCCGCGCTCGGATTCCGCAACATCACCAACTACATCGCCAGGTCCCTGCTCGAGACCGGCGGCTTCAGGCCACGACTACACCCCGGTCTGTGAAGAGCCGGTTTCGCGGCGTCAGTCCTCGCGTGCATTGGTGTGGATCAGAAACATCAAGAGCGGATTTAGTGTTCGTGACCGGCAGCGGGCCGGACGTGTTCCCACTGCGGGTCGTAGCAAATAAGGCCGTGGTCGGCGGCCATGTGCGCTGCTGCGGCTGACACCTCCTCGGCCCGGTTGAACGGAATCGTGAAGTAGACCATGGGGCCGGACGCCTCATCGATAAGCCCGTTAGACAGGGGGAAGAGTTGGGCATCGTGGCCGTAGAGGTCGGGCCATCGTGTCGCCACGGCATCGACGTAGGCGCAGATTCGAGGCGTGGGCGACTGTTCCTCGTTCTCGAAGTACTGCTCGTACAGGGCGTCGTAAGCCGCACCGGCCGCTTCGTCGTCAGCGGGCATGTCGCCTTCCCACACCGCCAGGTCGTAACTCATGCGGGGGAGTTTGCCAGTGCCGCCGGATCTCCTCCTCCGCCAGTCCGCAGACCGTCCCTGTCCGACAGAGGCTGGCCGCCAACCTGTCCCGGGACCGGCACCAGGCACGGCGGCGTGATCGACCTTGGGAAACGGCGAAGCCCAGGCCAATGACCTGGGCTTCCGTACCGAGCCGCCTGACGGAATCGAACCGTCGACCTACGCATTACGAGTGCGTCGCTCTAGCCGACTGAGCTAAGGCGGCAACGATCAGCAAGTGTACGGCACCCCGACGGCAACCGACCGAACGGGATACCCCCGCCGCACCGGCCACCACCAACCGGACATCGGCCGCTATCTGGACGTTTACCGGACAGCGGATGATCGGTCGCGGCGCTACGCTGCGGCGGGTGAGCGACGAACGCGACGAATCCCCCCGCCCGGAGCGTCCTGACCGCCCGCCGGCCGGTGAACGTGCCGCCCACCGGCCGCGCAGCACCGACCCGCTGGAGTTGGGCTTCACACCGCGCAAGCCCGTGCCGTGGCTGGCGCCGTTCCTGCTGATCAGCACCGGCATCCGGACGTTGCTGGCGGTGCTCTTCGGGGCGTACCTCGACAAGCGCGAGTTGCAGAACGCGTTCGGCGATGGCGTCTTCCGCCAGGTCGGGCCGGACGGCGGGCTGTGGCTCGACTACGTGGCCGACCTGGGTGACGGCTTCAACGCCACCTACTCGGTGGCGTACCTGCTGGCGCAGTCCGAGCTGACCGTCGACGGGCACCGCCTGCCCCGGGCGCACACCCTGGTGATGGGCGGGGACCAGGTGTACCCGTCGGCGGCCTACGCCGCGTACGAGGATCGGTGCAAGGGCCCCTACCAGGCCGCGCTGCCGGTGGCGCCGGCCGAGAAGCCCACGCTCTTCGCGGTGCCGGGCAACCACGACTGGTACGACGGTCTCACCGCTTTCCTGCGGTTGTTCGTCCGTTCCCGGGACCGCAACTTCGCGGGCTGGGGCACCGGGCAGTCCCGGTCGTACTTCGCTGTGGAGTTGCCGGCCGGCTGGTGGCTGCTCGGCGTGGACGACCAGTCCGGCTCGTACCTCGACGACCCGCAGCTTGCCTACTTCGACGAGGTGGCCCGGCGGCTCGGCCCGGAGTCCAAGGTGATCATCGCCGCGCCGGCGCCGACCTGGGTCAAGGCCGCCGACAACCCCACGGCGTACGACTCGATCGACTACTTCATCCGCACGATCGTCGACCCGACCGGGGCGCGGGTGCGGCTGCTGCTCTCCGGCGATCTGCATCACTACGCCCGCTATTCCGGGGCGGACCGGCAGCTGATCACGTGTGGTGGGGGCGGCGCGTACCTCTACCCCACGCACAAGCTGCCGGAGCGCATCGAGGTGCCACCGCGGGACACGCCGACCCGCAAGGCCAGCTCCGCCCAGCCGTACGACCTGGTGGCCCGTTACCCGGACGCCGCGCGGTCCCGTCGCTACGGCTGGGGCATCTTCCCCCGGTTGCCGTTCCGCAATCCCGGCTTCACCACGTTGCTCGGCACCCTGCACACCCTGCTGATGCTGGCCATGGCGGGTGCGACAGCGAACTGGGCCGACAGCACCGACCAGCGGCTGTTCACCGTCCCGCTGGTGGTGATGGTGCTGGTGACCGTGCTGGCGGCGGCAATGTTCGCCAAGCCGCCGAGCGCGAGCGGCAAGCGCCACGCGCGGCACTGGATCCTCGGCGTCGGCCACGGCGTGGCGCACGTGGCCCTGGCGGCGGCCGGCACCTGGGTCTGGTTGGCGCTGCCGTTCTACGACTGGCCGTGGCCGCTGCCGGCAGTCGCCGCGGCGGTGCTCTACGGCCCGGTGATCGGTCTGGTGGCAAGCCAACTGGTGGCGGCGTACCTGCTGGTGGCGGGCTCGTTCGGAGTGAACGTCAACGAACTCTTCGCCGGCCAGGGCATTGAGGACTCCAAGTCGTTCCTGCGGCTGCGCATCGACCCGGACGGCACGCTGACGCTGCCGCGAGTGTCGTCCGCCCGCCCGGAGAACAGCCGCGTCGTCGCCCCGGACGAGGTTGCCGTGGGCATGGGCAGTGTCCGGTTCGGCACCTGGCGACAGGGCGCCGATCACGGCCTGGTCCTGTTCAACGCCCCTCCGGCGGAGTCCGACGAGCGTGGCGTGGCCGTTGCCCGGCAGGGCAGCGCGGTGGTGGTCGTCGAGCGGGACCGCACCCGGCAGAGCGACCTGCGACGCCTGGTGGAGCGGCTGCGCGCCGCCGGGGTCACCCCGCTGGGCTTCGTGCTCACCCGAAACGGCCGGGCCTGAGTGTGTCGCTGACCCGCGCCCCGGCGACCGAACCACCGCCCGGAGGCGCTCCGGAGGAGGCCGCGCCCGTGCCGTCGGCCGCGCCACCGCAACTGCCGCTCTGGCCGCTGTCGATGATGTTCGGCCTGGTGCCACTCTGGTGGCTGCTCGGTGCGTTCTACCTCGGCTGGCCGCTGCTGGGCGCGCTGCTGCTGGCGTTGCTGCTCACCAGGGGGCGCGTGCCGCTGCCGCCAGCGGCCGGCATCTGGCTGTTCTTCCTCGCCATCGTGGTGGTCAGCGCCACCCAGCTGTCGTCGCCCGCCTCGCTGCTCACGTTCGCCCTGCGCCTGGCCTTCTACCTGACCGCGCTCGTGGTCGGCGTCTACGTCTACGCCGCCGCCCGGGAACGCGCCAACCTGGTGGCGGTGCTCACCCCGCTCTGCGCGTTCTGGTTCGGGCTGGTGGCGCTGGGCTGGCTCGGGGTGCTGGTGCCCCGGCTGGCCATGACGACCCCGATGGAGGTGCTGCTGCCCGGCGGGGTGGCCGGCACCCCGTTCATCCAGGACATGGTGCACCTCACCACCGCGGAATACAGCGCCCGTTCACTCAACCCGATCTACCGGCCGGCCGCGCCGTTCGCGTACACCAACAACTACGGCAGCGCGTACGCCATGACCCTGCCCTGCGTGGTGGCCTTCACGATGCTGCGTCGGCAGGGACTGCTGCGCTGGGCGCTGCTGGTGTCGCTGCCGCTGTCGCTGGCACCGGCGTTCCTTACGCTCAACCGGGCGATGTTCCTCAGCCTCGGCGCCGGGCTGGCGGTGCTCGGGGTGCGGGCCAGCCTGCGCGGCAACGTCCGGGTGGCGGCGTCGATCGTCGGGGTGGTGGTGATCGGCGGATTGGCCACCTTGTTCATCCCCATCACCGAGCTGATCGGCAGACGGGTCGACTCCAGCGACACCAACACCGACCGGCTCTCGCTCTACACCGAGGTGATCCGCCGGGTGCAGGAGTCACCGTGGTTGGGCTACGGCGCTCCGGTGAACGTCGACACCGTGTCGGCGGCGGCGCCGATCGGCACCCAGGGGCAGTTGTGGATGGTGCTGTTCAGCCACGGCGTACCCGCGCTCATCTGTTTCCTGGCGTGGTTCGTCGCCGCCGCGGTGATCTGCGCGCGGGCGTCCTCGGCGGCCGGGCAGTGGCTGGCGGTGGTGCCGGTGGTCTGCCTCGTGCAGATCCCGTTCTACGGCATGGCCAACCAGAACCTGGCCGTCGCGTTCTTCGCGGTCGCCTTCGCGATGGCGCTGACCGAACGTGAACGGCTGATCCGGTTGGCCGGGTTGTCGCCCACCGCCGCGCGCTCCGCGACGGTGCCCGCATGACCGCCGCCACCCGACCACCGACCGGCGCCGACGAGGGGCCGACGCCCGCCTCTGTCCAGGGCCCGGCCACACCGTCGTCCGCCGGTGACGGCGGCTCGGCCGAGACCCGCCGCAGCGCGCGTAGCGGCGTGGCCGGACTGCTGGGCGCGGCCACCAGCGGGTTGTTCGGGTTCGTGCTGGCCGTCGTGATCACCCGGGGGTACGGCCCGGCCGGCGCGGGTGCGTTCTTCGCTGCGATCGGGGTCGTCACCGTGGCCACCGCGATCTGCACGCTCGGCGCGGAGACCGGTCTGATGTGGGCGCTGCCCCGGCGCACCGCCGGCGTGCGCGGTGACGCGGCCCGAATTCTGCCGGTGGCGCTGATCCCGCCGCTGCTGACCGGGCTCCTGGTGGCCGGCGCGGGGGTGCTGGCCGCCGACGCGCTCGCGCCCCGGGTGCTGGGCGGCTCCGGTGCGAGCGGCGACGCGCTGCTCACCGTCACGTTCGCCGCGGTGCCGGTGGTGGTCGCGATGACCCTGCTGCTGGCCGCGTTGCGGTGTGTACGGCCCATCCGGGCGTACGTCGGGGTGCAGTTCCTGCTGCTGCCGGTCGCCCGCCCGGTGCTGGTCGGCGCGGCCGCGCTGGCGGGTGGTGGTCTGCTCGCCGGCATGACCGGCTGGTTGGTGCCGGCGGCGTTGGCGCTGCTGGTCTGCCTCACCCTCGTCGCCGGCCCGCTCGGGCTGGGCCGGGGGGCGACGCTGCGTCCGCGCCGCGCCGACTGGTCGACGTTCTGGCGCTTCGCGCTGCCCCGGGCCGCCTCGGCGGCCATCGACGCCGGCAGCATGTGGGTGGGAGTGCTGCTCACCTCGGTGCTGGCCGGGCCGGCGGACGCCGGCGTGTTCGGCGCCGTCGGCCGGTACGTGCTGGCCGGTCAGTTGGCCATGCAGGGGCTGCGGGTGGCGGTGTCACCGCAGTTGTCCCGACTGCTCGGGCGGGGCGAGCGGGCCGCGGCGGCGGCCGTGCACCGGCAGTTGACCATCTGGGGGCTGGTGCTGTCCTGGCCGGTGTACCTGCTGCTGGCGGTCTTCGCGCTGGCCTTCCTCCAACTGTTCGGGCCGGAGTTCACCGCCGGTGTGCCGGCGATGACGGTGCTCGCGCTGGCCATGTTGGTCAACACCGGAGTGGGCAACGTGCAGAGCCTGCTCCTGATGGGCGGGCGCAGCGGCCTGCACCTGGTCGCCGCCGTGGCCGGGTTGACGGTGACCGTCTCGCTGGGCCTCTGGCTGATCCCCCGCTACGGCGCGACGGGCGCGGCGGTGGCCTGGGCGGCCGGCATCGCCACCGAGAACCTCACCGCCGCCGGGTTCGCCCGGTCGGTGGTTCGGGAGCCACTGTTCGACGCCGCGATGGTGCGTGCCGCGGTGGCCACGATCGCCGGTGTGGGCCTGGCCGCCGGCGCCGGCGTGCTGGTGGGCGGTCGCGGTCTGCCCGGCCTCGCGGTGGCGCTGGCGGTGCTGCTGACCGGCTGCGTCGGCATGTTGACGTTGCCCCGGGTACGCGCCGGTATCCGGGGGACCATGAGGCAGATCCGTGGAGGGAATGACGCGGCCGCGGCCGCCGAACCCACCCCGGCATCGACGAGAGGCAGGTGAGGTCCGTCGTGGTGTCCATCCGTGACCGGGTCAAGCAGTTGGTTCCGACCCAGGTGACCACCCGGGTGAAGGAGTCGCTGGTCGATTACGGCGTTCGCACCAGCGATCGCCGACCGCTGCCGGACTTCCTGATCATCGGGACCAAACGGGGTGGCACCACGTCCCTGTGGAACTACCTCATCCAGCACCCGTTGGTGCCCCGGCTCTTTCCCGCGTGGAACACCAAGTCGGCGCACTACTTCGAGGAGCACTGGGGGCGCGGCGAATCCTGGTACCGCTCGCACTTCCCGACCGAACGGCAACGCGAGGCCCTGGCCAAGCGGCACGGCGGGCCGGTCCGGGTCGGTGAGGCCGCCCCGCTCTACATGTTCCATCCGCTCGCCGCGCAGCGGGTCGCCGGGCTGATGCCGACGGTGAAGCTCATCGTGCTGCTGCGGGATCCGGTTGAGCGGGCGTACTCGCACTGGAAGGAACGCCGGACCCACGGCATCGAACCATTGGATTTCGCCGCGGCGCTGGCGGCCGAGCCGGAGCGCACGGCGGGGGAGCGGGAGCGGTTGATCGCCGAACCGGAGGCGTTCAGCGAGCCGTACGACTGGTACACGTACCGGGCCCGGGGGCGTTATCTGGAGCACCTGGAGCCGTGGCTGGAGCGCTTCGACCGGGAGCAGATCCTCTTCCTGCCCAGCGAGGAGTTGTACCGCGACTCTCGCGCGACCTACCGGCGCACCCTGGACTTCCTCGGTCTGCCGGCGTACGACCTGCCCAACTTCAAGGTCTACAACGATCGGCGCTCGGCACCGCTGGAGCCGGCGGTGCGCGCTGAGCTGACCGACTACTACCGGCCGTACAACGACGCGTTGCGCCAGCGGCTCGGGCTGGACCTCGACTGGGCGGACCGGGCGGCGTGACGACCCGGGTGGGCCCGGCCACCGACCCGCGGTCGCGTGCGGACGGCCTGGGTTGGGTGAGCCGCGCGGTCTTCCCGGACAAGCGGGTCGGCCTGACCGTGGCGGGTGCCCCGCCGGCCGGTCACCAGGCGGTGGCCCGGTACGCGGTGGTGCCGTCGGTCGCCCGAGCCCGGTTCCTGGTGCCGTTGGGCGCGCCCCGGGCCGGTGCGGCGTCCCTGTTGGCGTACAACGCCCTGCGGCCACCGAAGGTGCGTGCGCTGCGGGCGGTGCTCGGCGGGCTGGCCCGGTTCGGTCGGGTGGGGCTCGCACCCTTCCCGACGTTGACCGTCTCGGTGCCGGCCGGGGTGCCGGCCGCGGAGCTGTTGCTGAGCGAGCGGCTCTCCGCTGACCTGGGTGACACGCCACTGCTGGCCGCGTTCGGGGTCCGCCCACCCGACCCGAACGGCAAGCCCACCCTGCAACTGTTCAGCGCCGACGGGCGTCCGCGCGGCTACGCGAAGATCGGCTGGAATGGCGCGACCCGCGCGTTGGTCAGCGCGGAGGCAGCGGCGCTGCGGGCGTTGCGGACGGTGGTCGGCGTCGCCGACCACCCGACGCCGCCGAGGCTGCTCACCGAGGTGTCGTGGGCGGGCCAGGTGGTCGCGGTGATCGAGCCGTTACCTCCGGCGGTACGCGGTGTGCCGGTGGACGACCCACCACGGATCGCCGCGCTGCTCGCGGTCGCCCGGCGTGGTGGCTCGGCGGGGACACCTCGTCCGCTGCTCGACTCGGCCTTCCTGCAACGGCTGGTCGATCAGGCTGGCCGGGCCGCCGCTACCGAGCCGGCCGGCGCACGGGCGGTCGCCGCGGTCTGTGCGCTGGTCCGCCGGCATGGCAACACCAGCGTCGAGTTTGGTCACTGGCACGGCGACTGGGTGCCGTGGAATCTGGGCTGGCACGCCGGCCGGTTGGTCGCCTGGGACTGGGAGCACAGCGGGTCGGACGTGCCGGTCGGCTTCGACCTGGCGCACGACGCGTTCCAGCGGGCACTCGTGCTGCGGCGGGAGCCGGCGGCGGTCGCCGCGTCGGCCGTCGACGGGTATCTGAGCAAGCACGGTGAGCGGCTCGGCCTCGACGCGGCGCAGCGCCGGCTCGTCGCCGACGCGTACCTGGTGGAGATGTGGTTGCGGACCTGGCGGCTGGCCGACGCGGGCGCGGGCTGGAACGCCGCGCTGCATCCCGCACTCTTGGACGTCATCGAGAAAAGACATAGCGGCTGATCGGGAGGAATCGCGGCGGCGGAGGCACGTCGCAGAGTGACGACAAAATCGCAGGTGGTGATGACGATCGATGGACCTCGGACGTTCGGTGCGCCGGCACCGCCTGCTACGGAGATCGCCATCTCGGCCGGTCGCTCTATACAACGACCGGGAATCGTGTGATCTGCTTCTGCCTGGCGTGAACTGAAATTCCAAGCGAACTTGTGGGGAGTCGCGTGGACACGAACAACGACGACAGTGGGGCGCCGGTGCTGCTGCTGGTCGGCTCCAGCGGCGGGCATCTGGCCCAACTACTGGCCTTGCGGCCCTGGTACGAACAGTGGCGGCGCTGCTGGGTCACCTTCGACACCCCGGAGGCGGTGTCGCTGCTGGCCGGCGAGGACCTGGTGCCAGCGCACCACCCGACCACCCGCAACGTGCCGAACCTGCTGCGCAACGCGCTGCTGGCCTGGCGGGTGCTGCGGGCGCGGCGGGTCGCCGCCGTGGTCACCACCGGCGCGGGGGTGGCGGTGCCGTTCGTGGTGCTGGCCCGGATGCGGCGCATCCCGACCGTCTACATCGAGGTGTACGACCGGATCGACACCGCGACGCTGACCGCTCGGCTGTGCCGGCCGTTTCTGTCCGCGATGCTCGTGCAGTGGGACGAGCAGCGCCGGCAGTACCCCGAGGCGACAGTCGTCGGGACGCTGCTGTGACGGGGGAGACGGGCACCGCCCGGCGTCCGCAACCCCGGCCGAGCACCGAGGCGGCCCGTCTGCCGCGCCAGCGTGACAGCTCGGCGGTCGCCCAGCTCCGACTGCTGGTCGCGGTGGGCACCGACAAGCACCCCTTCGACCGACTCGTCGACTGGTTGGCGCAGTGGCACGCGCAGGCCGCCGGCCCGATCGGGCTGACCGTGCAGCACGGGCACACGCGCGCGCCCCAACTGCCTGGCGCGGTGCCGTTCCTCGGCCACGACGCGTTGCAACAGGCGATGATCGATGCGGACCTGGTGGTCTGCCACGGTGGTCCGGCGACCATCCTGGAGGCCCGCCGGCACGGCCACCTGCCCATCGTGGTGCCCCGCGATCCGGCTCGCGGTGAGCATGTCGACAACCACCAGCTTCTCTTCGCCCGCCGGCTCGGCGCCGCCGGGCTGGTGGCGCTCTGCGAGACCCGGGAGGCGCTACACGACGCGTTGGCCGCGGGGGCGGCCGACCCGTCCCGGTACGCGGTGGCCGCCGACCCGGCGGCACACGAGGCACAACGGGCGGCGGTGGCCCGGGTCGGGCAGATCATCGACGAGCTGGTGGCCCGTTCGACCCCGCGCCCACCCCGGTGGCGGGTCTGGTCCCGGCAGCGCCCGGGTACGGAGGAGATTCGATGACCCAGCAGCCGACCGTCAGCGTCGTGGTGCCCACCCGGGACCGCCCCGAGCTGCTGCGGGCCGCGGTGCGCGCGATCCTGGCACAGGACCACCCGGGCCCGATCGAGGTCGTGGTGGTGTTCGACCAGTCCGCGCCGGACGAGTCGCTGACCGAGCTGGGGAGCGACCCGGCCCGCGCGGTACGGGTGATTCGCAACGCCCGTACCCCCGGGTTGGCAGGGGCGCGCAACAGCGGCACCCTCGCGGCCGAGGGTGAGCTGGTCGCGTTCTGCGACGACGACGACGAGTGGCTGCCCGGCAAGCTGGCCGCCCAGGTCGACGCGTTGGCCGGTGATCCGACGGCCGAGTTCGTCTGCTGCGGCATCCGGGTCAACTACGACGGGCACACCGTCGACCGGGTGCTCGACAAGGACCGGATCACCCTGGACGACCTGCTACGCGACCGGATGACGGAGCTGCACCCGTCGACGTTCCTGATCCGCGCCAGCGCGCTGCGCGACGGGTTCGGGCTGGTCGACGAGGAGATCCCGGGCAGCTACGCGGAGGATTACGAGTTCCTGCTCCGGGCCGCGCGCAGCGCGCCGCTGATCAACCTGCGGACGCCGTCGGTGCTGGTCCGCTGGCACAAGCGTTCGTACTTCGCGCAGCGCTGGGACACCATCTCCGAGGCGTTGCAGTGGTTGCTGCGCCGCTATCCGGAGTTCGCCACTCAACCGGCCGGCGAAGCCCGGGTGGCCGGGCAGATCGCGTTCGCCCAGGCCGCTTCCGGTGACCGTCGGGGCGCGCTGCGGTGGGCCCGGCGCACCCTGCGGAGCAACCCCCGTGAGCCGCGCGCCTACCTGGCCCTCGCCGTCGCCGGTCGGGTGGTCCGGGCCGACGCGGTGCTGCGCACCCTGCACAAGCGCGGTCGAGGGATCTGAGCCGCCGCCCGCGCGAGCGGGCGGCGGCGTCCGCTGGGCGGGACGGCCTGGGGAGCGCGCCGCGCCGGTGGCCCGCCGTGACAGACTGACCGCTGTGTTGCGCTGGCTGACTGCAGGTGAATCGCATGGTCCCGCCCTCGTCGCGATGTTGGAGGGGGTGCCGGCCGGCATCGAGGTGACCACCACCGAGATCGCCGACGAACTGGCCCGCCGCCGGCTGGGCTACGGCCGGGGTGCCCGGATGTCGTTCGAGCGGGACGAGGTCGAGCTGCTCGGCGGCCTGCGGCACGGTGTCACCCTGGGCAGCCCGGTGGCGATCCGGGTCGGCAACTCCGAGTGGCCGAAGTGGCAGACCGTGATGGCCGCCGACCCGGTCGACCCCGACGAGCTGGCCCGGCAGGCCCGCAACGCCCCGCTGACCCGCCCCCGACCGGGCCACGCTGACCTGGCCGGCATGCAGAAGTACGGCCACACCGACGCCCGGCCGATCCTGGAGCGCGCCAGCGCCCGGGAGACGGCTGCCCGGGTCGCGGTCGGCACTGTCGCCAAGGCGCTGATCCGGCAGGCGCTCGGGATCGAGATCGTCTCGCACGTCGTCGAGCTGGGCCCGGTGGCCGCGAAGCCCGGCCTGCGCCCCACGCCGTCCGACACCGCCCGGATCGACGCCGACCCGCTGCGCTGCCTGGACCCGGAGGCCAGCGCCCTGATGGTCGCCGAGGTCGACGCCGCGAAGAAGGCCGCCGACACCCTCGGCGGCGTGGTCGAGGTGCTGGCGTACGGGGTGCCACCGGGGCTGGGCAGCCACGTGCAGTGGGACCGCAAGCTCGACGCCCGGCTGGCCACCGCGCTGATGTCCATTCAGGCGATCAAGGGCGTGGAGATCGGCGACGGCTGGCAGCAGGCCCGATCCCGCGGCTCCGAGGCGCACGACGAGATCATTCCGTCGGCGACCGGCGTCCGCCGGGTCACCGACCGGGCCGGCGGGCTGGAGGGTGGCATCACCACCGGTGAGCCGTTGCGGGTCCGCGCCGCGATGAAGCCGATCTCCTCGCTGAACCGGGCGCTGGCCACGGTGGACGTCGCCACCGGCGAGCCGGCCACCGCGATCAACCAGCGCTCCGACGTGTGCGCGGTGCCCGCCGCGGCGGTGGTCGCCGAGGCGATGGTGGCGTTGGTGCTCGCCGAGGCGGCCACCGAGAAGTTCGGCGGAGACTCGGTCACCGAGATCCGTCGCAACCTGGCCGGCTACCTCGACGCGCTGGTCATCCGCTGATGGCACCGGTGGTCGTGCTGGTCGGCGCGCCTGGTTGCGGCAAGACCACCGTCGGGCGGGCGCTCGCCGTGACGCTCGGCGTGGAGTTCCGCGACACCGACGCCGACATCGAGCAGATGGCCGGGAAGTCGATCCCGGAGATCTTCATCGACGAGGGTGAGGCGCACTTCCGTACCTTGGAGCGGGCCGCCGTGGCCGCGGCGCTGGCCGCCGGCTCGGGGGTGCTCGCCCTCGGGGGTGGCGCGGTGCTGGCCGAGGAGACCCGGGCGGCGCTGATCGGGCACCGGGTGGTGCACCTCTCGGTGGAGCTGCCGGACGCGGTGAAGCGGGTCGGGCTCGGCGCCGGCCGGCCGCTGCTGGCGATCAACCCGCGGGCCACCCTCAAGCACCTGCTGGACCAGCGCCGGCCGCTCTACGCCGAGGTGGCCACGGAGACGGTGGTCACCGATGGCCGAGCCCCGGCGCAGGTCGTCGCGGAGATCGCCGCCCTGCTCCCGCGCTGAACTACGCGGAGATCCGGCGCGCGTCGGTCAGCTGCGGGCGATCAGGTCGAGGATGTCGGCGAGAGCCTTCGGCTCGCTGAGCATCGGCCAGTGCCCGGTGGGCAGCTCGTGCAGCTGACTGTCGGCCAGGCCGGTGAAGAACGGATGCTTCTCCCTGATCATCTGCTGCACCACGCTGAGCGGGAAGGTGCTGGCGACCAGCGCGCTCGGCGCCGGGCTTTCACCGGCGAGTCGGACCGGGTCGGTGGCGGTCCGCAGCGGCTGCGGGGTGGCCCGGGTGCGCAGCAGCGCGAGCGTCGGCTCGTCGAGGCCGGCGAGGTTGGTCGGGTCGGCGGCCGGATCCCAGGCGGGCGGCGGCAGCAGGTGCCCGGTGCCGATCGCGTCGCGTAGCCGCTGTTGCTCCTGCGGCGGCATCGTGTCGAACTGCGCCGTGCCGTCCGGCAACGGCCCACTCTCCACGTAGACGACCCGGGCGATCCGGTCCGGGATGCGGTCCGCAGCCTGGGCGGCCGGCATCCCGCCGCCGGAGTGCCCGACCAGCTGTACGTCGCGCAACTCCTCGACCTCGATCAGCCGGACGATGTCGGTGGTGTGGGTGTCCAGGCTGACCTGCGGCCCGCCGAGGTGGTCTCGCTCGGCCAGCCCGGTCAGCGTCATCGGGTACACCTCGTGCCCCTGTGACCGCAGCGCGACGGTCACGTCCCGCCACGCCCAGGCACCCAGCCAGAATCCCGGCACCAGCACGAATGTCGCCATCTGTCGCTCCTTCTGTCGGTTACCGCTAGACCGTAGGATCAAATCCGGACAGTATCCGCCCGGTTTGAAGGAGTGGCCCGTGTCACATCCCGCTGGCCGGGTGCTGGCCCTGCTCGAACTGCTGCAGACCCGGCACCGGTCGACGGCCGCCGAACTCGCCGGCCTGCTCGGGGTGGACGAGCGGACCGTGCGCCGGTACGCGACCACGCTGGTCGAGCTGGGCATCCCCGTCACCGCCGACCGGGGTCGCTACGGCGGCTACCGGCTGCGCTCCGGCTACAAGCTGCCGCCGCTGATGCTCACCGACGACGAGGCGGTGGCCGTGCTGCTCGGCCTCGTCGTCGCCGAACAGGTCGGCCTCGCCACCGAGCAGCCGGCCACCGCCACCGCGCTGGCGAAGATCCGCCGGGTGCTGCCGGCGGCGCTCGCCGACCGGCTCGCCGCCGTCCAGGAGCATCTGGGCTTCACCCTGCGTCGCCCGGAAGCGGAGCGCGGACCGGCGTCAGGCACCCTGCTCGCTCTCGCCTCGGCCACCCGGCACCGGCAGCGGGTGGCGCTGGACTACCGCTCCTGGCGGGGCGAGCAGTCACACCGCGAGCTCGACCCGTACGGGCTGGTCTTCCACGCCGGCCGTTGGTATGTCACCGGCCACGACCACCGGCGTGGAGAGGTCCGCACCTTCCGACTGGACCGGATCGGCGCGGTCACGCCCGGCGTGGCGACGTTCACCGTGCCGGACGGCTTTGAGGCGGTGTCCTGGGTGACCCGGTCGCTGGCCGGGGTGCCGTACCAGCACGAGGTGGAGGTCGTGCTGGAGACCGACCTGGTGGCCGCCCGCCGCCGCATCCCGCCCAGCGTGGCCGAGTTGACCGCCACCACGCAGGGGGTGCTGGTGCGGGCCCGAGCCGAGAGCCTGCCCGGAATGGCGGCGCTGCTCGCCGGGCTGGGTTGCCCGTTCACCGTGCGGCACCCGGACGCGCTGCGTGCCGCGGTGGCCGAGCACGCCCGCCGGTTGACGGACTGGGCCGCCCGGCCAGCAGGTGGACAGCCGCCGTCGCCGCGCCGCCCGCTGGACTAGGCTGCCGGCGATGGACGAGGTGACCCGGATTCCGGTCGGCGGCGAGCGGCCGTACGACGTCTTGGTGGGACGTGACCTGCTGGGCGCGCTGCCTGGCCTGCTGCCCGGCGCGACGCGGGTGGCGGTGCTGCACGCGCCTCCGCTCAAGGCTCTCGCGGACGCGCTCGGTGAGCGGCTGCGCGCCGCCGGCGTCGAGCTACTGCCGATCGAGGTGCCCGACGCCGAGTCGGGCAAACACATCGAGGTGGCCTCCGCCTGTTGGGACCGGCTCGGAGCGGCCGGCTTCACCCGGACCGACGCGGTGGTCGGGGTGGGCGGCGGCGCGGTGACCGACCTGGCCGGCTTCGTCGCGGCCAGCTGGTTACGGGGGGTGCGCTGGGTGCCGGTGGCGACCTCGCTGCTGGGCATGGTCGACGCCGCGGTGGGCGGCAAGACGGGCATCAACACGGCCGCCGGCAAGAACCTGGTGGGCGCGTTCCACCCGCCGGTCGGGGTGTTGGCCGACCTGGCCACGCTGGACAGCCTGCCCGCTGTCGACCTGGCGGCCGGGTTGGCCGAGGTCGTCAAGTGCGGGTTCATCGCCGACCCGACGATCCTGGATCTCATCGAGGATGACCCGACGGCCGCCACCGACCCCCGTGGTCCGGTGAGCCGGGAGCTGATCGAGCGGGCGATCCGGGTCAAGGCCGACGTGGTCGCCGGCGACCTGCGCGAGTCGGGCCTGCGGGAGGTGCTCAATTACGGTCACACCCTGGCCCACGCCATCGAGCAGAACGAGGGCTACCGCTGGCGGCACGGTCACGCCGTCTCCGTCGGTCTGGTGTACGCGGCAACGCTGGCCCGCCGCGCCGGGCGACTGGACGCGCCGACCGCCGACCGGCACCGGGTCACGTTGAGCGCGCTGGGCCTGCCGGTGAGCTACCCGGCCGACGCCTGGCCGCAGCTGCTGGCCGCGATGCGGGTGGACAAGAAGGCCCGGGGCAGTCGGCTGCGCTTCGTCGTCCTCGAGGGGCTGGCCCGTCCGGCGATGTTGGAGGGCCCGGACGACGCGTTGCTGGAGGCTGCCTACCGGGAGGTGGCGAGCCTGTGAAGGTCTACGTCTTGAACGGGCCGAACCTGGGCCGGCTGGGCACCCGTGAGCCGGACGTGTACGGCGCGACCACCTACGCCGACCTGGTGGAGCTCTGCGCGCGCACCGGAGAGCAGTTGGGGTTGGACGTGACGGTCCGGCAGACCGACGCCGAGCACGAACTGCTCGGCTGGCTGCACACCGCCGCCGACGAGGCCGCCGCGGTGGTGCTCAACCCGGCCGCCTGGTCGCACTACTCGTACGCCGTGCGGGACGCCTGCGCGATGCTGCGCGGGCCGCTGGTGGAGGTGCACATCTCCAACATCCACGCTCGCGAGGAGTTCCGGCACCACTCGGTGGTGTCGGCGGTGGCGACCGGGGTGATCTGCGGCCTGGGCATTGACGGCTATCGCCTCGCCCTGCACCATCTGGCCACCCGCGAAGAGCCCGCCCCGAGCGGGGACCGGGCGATTCGACGCAGCTAGTAGACTCGTAGGGTCTGTCCGCCAATTGATGATCAAGGCAGGAAATGGCCTCCACCAACGACCTCAAAAACGGCCTGGTACTCAACCTGGATGGCGAGCTGTGGGCCGTCGTCGAGTTCCAGCACGTCAAGCCCGGTAAGGGTGGTGCCTTCGTGCGCACCACGCTGAAGAACGTGCTGTCCGGGAAGGTGGTCGACAAGACCTTCAACGCGGGCACCAAGGTCGAGACCGCGACCGTTGACAAGCGCACGATGCAGTACCTGTACGCCGACGGCGAGGACTTCGTCTTCATGGATCTGGAGACCTTCGACCAGATCACCGTGCCCGGTGGCACCGTCGGTGAGGCAGCCAACTACCTGCTGCCCGAGGCGGAGGCGACCGTCGCCCAGCACGAGGGGGTGCCGCTCTACATCGAGCTGCCCACCAGCGTCGTGCTGGAGGTCACCTACACCGAGCCGGGCCTGCAGGGCGACCGTTCGACCGGCGGCACCAAGCCGGCGACCGTGGAGACCGGCGCCACCGTGCCGGTCCCGCTGTTCATCACCACCGGCGAGAAGATCAAGGTCGACACCCGCGACGGCCGTTACCTCGGCCGCGCCTGATGGCTGAGGGCGCCAAGCAGCAGATGCCGGCGCGCCGCAAGGCGCGCAAGCGGGCGCTGGATGTCCTTTACGAGGCCGACCTACGGGACAAGCCTCCGGTGGAGGTGCTCGCCGGCTACGTGCAGCGGATCGAGCAGCCCCGGCCGGAGCATCTGGGCTACGCGGTGGGCCTGGTCGAGGGCGTCGCCGAGCACCTCGACCGGATCGACGAGCTGATCGCCAGCTACGCCGAGGGTTGGACGCTGGAGCGGATGCCGGTCGTCGACCGTAACCTGGCCCGGATCGCCGTCTACGAGTTGCTCTACGTCGACGAGATCGACGACGCGGTGGCGATCAGCGAGGCTGTCGAGCTGGCCCGGCAGATGTCGACAGATGATTCGCCGCGCTTCCTCAACGGGGTGCTCGGCCGGATCGCCGAGTACGCCACCCGCTGAGGTCACGCACCCGCAACACCGAAAGGGCCCGTGCCAGATGGCACGGGCCCTTTCGGTGTTGCGACAGCTCAGGAGGCGAAGAACGCCCGGGGGTCGGCCACCAGCACGCCGTGCTCGGTGAGCCGCTCGATCAGACCCGACGGTGAGGCGTCGTAGACGATCGCGAGCGCCCGCAGGTCATCGGCGCGGATGGAGAGCACCCGACCGTTGTAGTCGCCGCGCTGCTGCTGGATGGCGCGGGCGTAGCGGGCGACGTAGGCCAGATCCTCGGAGGCCTCGTCGTAGAGCCGCTCCAGGTCCAGGACAATCTTGCTGGTGGGCTCGTGACGGACGCCACTGCCGTCAGGCAGCAGCTCCGAGACGGGTACGCGGTAGAACTCGGCCAGCTCGGCCAGACGGGACACCGTCACGGCCCGGTCGCCACGCTCGTACGAGCCGACCACCACGGCCTTCCACCGCCCATTCGACTTCTCCTCCACACCCTGCAGGGAAAGACCCTGCTGCTGGCGGATGGAGCGCAGGCGGGCGCCCAGAGACTTGGCGTATTCAGAGGGCATTCGGACACTCCCAGTGCTGCTCGGGGTTCTCCCGTCGATCGCTACGGAGCGTGACGGTACGGGGAATGCGACACGTGGTCAAGTGGTCGTGACCCTACCGTTGGGGAGCGTCCGGGAAGTTATCCCCCTTTCCGGTGCCTGACCCGATGGTCAGCAGCCGCCGTCCATCACCCCGGTGACCACTGGTAACGTGGCGGAAGCCCCGGCCCAGGTCTGCTCAGCGGTCCGGCCGGAGGTGCCCGACATCCTTTAACGACCCGTCCCGTGAGGCGGGGAAGGAGGTCCGCCGTGGCATACCCACCGGCTGCCCGCTCCTCACCACCGCGACAACCCTCGGTGAAGGTGATCCTCACCACCGCCGACGTGCAACGCGTGGTCGACCGCATCGCCCACCAGATCCTGGAAAAGACCCAGGGTGCCGCGAACACGGTGCTGCTGGGGATCCCCACCCGGGGCACCCCCCTCGCCCGGCGGCTCGCCGACCGGATCAGCACCTTCGAGGACGTCGCCGTCCCGGTCGGTGTGCTCGACATCACCCTGTACCGCGACGACCTCCGTCGGCATGCCACCCGCGCGGTGGGTCCGACCGAGTTGCCGCCCGGCGGCATCGACGGCAAACGGATCATCCTGGTCGACGACGTGCTCTTCTCCGGCCGCACCGTCCGGGCCGCGCTCGACGCGCTCAACGACGTGGGCCGCCCGGCGTCGGTGCAACTCGCCGTCCTGGTCGACCGGGGTCACCGGGAGCTGCCGATCCGTGCCGACTACGTCGGCAAGAACATCCCGACGTCGCTCGCCGAGAGCGTCAAGGTGACACTCGCCGAGACCGACGGGACGGACGAGGTCAAGCTCTACGGGGGAACTGCCTCATGATCAAGCACCTGCTCTCCGGCGGGGACCTGGACGCCGACACCGCCACCGAGATCCTGGACACCGCCGCCGAGATGGCCACCGTCGCCGGCCGCGAGATCAAGAAGCTGCCCGCGCTGCGCGGTCGTACCGTGGTGAACCTTTTCTACGAGGACTCCACGCGTACCCGGATCTCCTTCGAGGCGGCGGCGAAGCGGCTCAGCGCCGATGTGATCAACTTTTCCGCCAAGGGGTCCAGCGTCACCAAGGGCGAGAGCCTGAAGGACACCGCGCTGACCCTGCAGGCCATGGGCGCGGACGCCGTGGTCGTCCGACACCCCGCCTCCGGCGCGCCGCACCGCCTGGCCAACTGGGTGGACGGTTCGGTGGTCAACGCCGGTGACGGCACCCACGAGCACCCCACCCAGGCGCTGCTGGACGCGTACACCATGCGGGCCCGGCTGGGCCGGCTCGCCGGCCTGTCGGTCGCGGTGGTCGGGGACGTGCTGCACTCCCGGGTCGCCCGCTCCAACGTGCTGCTGCTCTCCACCCTCGGCGCCAAGGTCACCCTGGTCGGCCCGCCGACCCTCATCCCGGTCGACATCGCCGGTGCCCTCGCCCCCGGCACCGACGTCTCCTACGACCTCGACTCCGTTCTGCCCAACGTGGACGTGGTGATGATGCTGCGCGTGCAGCGGGAACGGATGAACGACTCCTACTTCCCCTCCGCGCGCGAGTACGCCCGCCGCTACGGGCTGGACGGGCCGCGGATGCGCCGGCTGCCCGAGCACGCGATCGTCATGCACCCCGGCCCGATGAACCGGGGGATGGAGATCACCGCCGAGGTCGCCGACTCACCCCGCTCCACCATCGTCGAACAGGTCACCAACGGGGTCTCCGTGCGGATGGCTGTCCTTTACCTGCTTCTCGGAGGGAACAACCGGTGACCGCGTACCTGATCACCAGCGTGAGTGTCGTCGGCGCCGCGCCGACCGACCTGCTGATCCGCGACGGCGTGGTCGCCGCTGTCGGTCCCGGCCTGACCGCGCCGGACGCCACAGTCGTCGACGGCACCGGCCTGGTCGCCCTGCCCGGCCTCGTCGACCTGCACACCCACCTGCGCGAGCCCGGTCGGGAGGATGCCGAGACCGTCGAGTCCGGTTCCCGGGCGGCGGCGCTCGGCGGTTACACAGCGGTCTGCGCCATGGCCAACACCTCCCCGGTGGCGGACACCGCAGGTGTGGTCGAGCAGGTCTGGCGGCTCGGCCGGGAGGCCGGCCTGGTCGACGTGCAGCCGATCGGCGCGGTCACCGTCGGGCTGGCCGGCGAGCGGCTGGCCGAGCTGGGCGCGATGGCCGATTCGGCGGCCCGGGTGCGGATCTTCTCCGACGACGGGCACTGCGTCGCGGACCCGAAGTTGATGCGCCGAGCCCTGGAGTACGTCAAGGCGTTCGACGGGATCATCGCCCAGCACGCCGAGGAGCCCCGGCTCACCGAGGGCGCCCAGATGCACGAGGGCGAGGTTTCCACCCGCCTCGGCCTGATCGGTTGGCCGGCGGTCGCCGAGGAGGCGATCATCGCCCGGGACGTGCTGCTCGCCGAGCACGTGGGCGGCCGACTGCACGTCTGCCACGTCTCCACCGCCGGCAGCGTCGAGGTGCTGCGCCAGGCGAAGGCCCGCGGGGTACGGGTGACCGCCGAGGTGACCCCGCACCACCTGCTGCTCACCGACGTCAAGGCCGAGACCTACGACCCCGTTTTCAAGGTCAACCCACCGCTGCGGACGGCCGCGGACATCACCGCGCTGCGCGCCGCCCTCGCCGACGGGGTGATCGACGTGATCGCCACCGACCACGCGCCGCACGCGGTGGAGGACAAGGAGTGCGAGTGGGCGTACGCCCGGCCGGGCATGCTCGGTCTGGAGACGGCCCTCTCCATCGCGCTGGACGTGCTCGGTCCCGAGTGGGATCTGATCGCTGAGCGGATGTCGCGCACCCCCGCCCGGATCGCCGGCCTCACCGGGCACGGCGTCGACCCCGCGCCGGGTGTGCCGGCGAACCTGACCCTGATCGACCCGGCCGCCCGCCGCACCATCGAGCCGGCGGAACTGGCCAGTCGCAGTCGCAACACCCCGTACGCCCGCATGACGCTGCCGGGTCGCATCGTGGCGACCTTCCTGCGCGGCGAGCCGACGGTCCTGGACGGAAAGGCTGTCAAGTAATGGTCAAGCGCAGACCCGCGATCCTGGTGCTAGAGGACGGGCGCACCTTCCCCGGTGAGGCGTACGGCAGCGTCGGGGAGACCTTCGGCGAGGCGGTCTTCAACACCGGCATGACCGGTTACCAGGAGACGCTGACCGACCCGTCCTACCACCGTCAGGTGGTGGTGCAGACCGCACCGCACATCGGCAACACCGGCGTCAACGGCGAGGACGACGAGTCCGGCCGGATCTGGGTGGCGGGCTACGTCGTACGCGACCCGGCCCGGATCGGTTCGAACTGGCGCGCCACCGGCTCTTTGGAGGACCGCCTCGCCACCGAGGGTGTGGTCGGCATCAGCGGGGTGGACACCCGGGCGCTGACCCGGCACCTGCGCGAGCGGGGCGCCATGCGGGTGGGCATCTCCAGCATCGACAACGACCCGCAGAGCCTGCTGACCCGGGTCCGCGAGGCGCCGCAGATGCTCGGCGCGGACCTGTCCGCCGAGGTGAGCACCCCGGAGCCGTACGTCGTCGAGGCTCTGGGCGAGCACCGGTTCACGGTGGCCGCACTGGACCTGGGCATCAAGCGCAACGTGCCGCGTCGGCTGGCCACCCGTGGGGTGACCACGCACGTGCTGCCGGCGTCGTCGACCATCGACCAGATGCTCGCCACCGGCGCCGACGCGATCTTCCTGTCGCCGGGCCCGGGCGACCCGGGCACCGCCGACGCCCCGGTGGCGCTGGCCCGGGAGGCGCTGCGGCGGGAGGTGCCGCTGTTCGGCATCTGCTTCGGCAGTCAGATCCTCGGTCGGGCGCTCGGCTTCGGCACCTACAAGCTGGGCTACGGCCACCGGGGCATCAACCAGCCGGTGCTCGACCGGGCCACCGGCAAGGTCGAGGTGACCAGCCACAACCACGGCTTCGCCGTCGAGGTGCCGGGTGCGGGTGCCGGTGCGGTCGTCCCCGACCAGGTGATCGACACCGACTTCGGTGGTGTACGGGTGTCGCACGTCTGCCTCAATGACAACGTGGTCGAGGGGTTGCGGGCCGTGGACCTGCCCGCGTTCACCGTCCAGTACCACCCGGAGGCCGCGGCCGGCCCGCACGACGCGGACTACCTTTTCGACCGATTCGCCGATTTGATCGAGGGTCGGACCCACAGCAAGGGGCGCAGCAATGCCTAAGCGGACCGATCTCAAGCACATCCTCGTGATCGGCTCCGGGCCGATCGTCATCGGGCAGGCCTGCGAGTTCGACTACTCCGGCACCCAGGCCTGCCGGGTCCTGCGCAGCGAGGGGATCCGGGTCAGCCTGGTCAACTCCAACCCGGCGACGATCATGACGGACCCGGAGTTCGCCGACGCGACCTACGTCGAGCCGATCACCCCGGAGTTCGTGGAACTGGTCATCGCCAAGGAGCGCCCGGACGCGATCCTCGCGACCCTCGGCGGGCAGACCGCGCTGAACACGGCCGTCGCCCTGCACGAGGGTGGCGTCCTGGAGAAGTACGGCGTGGAGCTGATCGGCGCGAACATCGACGCCATCAACCGGGGCGAGGACCGCCAGCTGTTCAAGGAGATCGTGGCGAAGGCCGGCGTACGCCTGGGCGTCGACGACCCGACCGCGCTGGTGCCCCGCTCCCGGGTCTGCCACTCGATGGACGAGGTCGAGGCGACCGTGGCCGAGTTGGGCCTGCCGGTGGTGATCCGGCCGTCGTTCACCATGGGTGGCCTGGGCTCCGGCATGGCGCACACCCCGGAGGACCTGGCCCGCATCGCCGGCGACGGCCTGTCCGCCAGCCCGGTGCACGAGGTCCTCATCGAGGAGAGCGTGCTCGGCTGGAAGGAGTACGAACTCGAGCTGATGCGCGACCGGCACGACAACGTGGTGGTGGTCTGCTCGATTGAGAACATCGACCCGATGGGTGTGCACACCGGCGACAGCGTCACCGTCGCCCCGGCCATGACGCTCACCGACCGGGAGTACCAGCGCCTGCGTGACCTGGGCATCGCCGTGCTGCGCGAGGTCGGGGTGGACACCGGCGGCTGCAACATCCAGTTCGCGGTCAACCCGGCCGACGGCCGGATCGTCGTGATCGAGATGAACCCCCGGGTGTCGCGGTCCTCGGCGCTGGCCTCCAAGGCGACCGGTTTCCCGATCGCCAAGATCGCCGCGAAGCTGGCCATCGGGTACACCCTCGACGAGATCCCCAACGACATCACGTTGAAGACGCCGGCGGCGTTCGAGCCGTCCCTCGACTACGTGGTGGTGAAGATCCCCCGGTTCGCGTTCGAGAAGTTCCCCGGCGCGGATCCGGAGCTGACCACCACGATGAAGTCGGTGGGCGAGGCGATGAGCCTCGGACGCAACTTCACCGAGGCGCTGAACAAGGCGATGCGCTCGATGGAAACCAAGTCGGCCGGTTTCTGGAGTGTGCCGGACCCGGCGGGCGTCACCCTCGCGGACACCCTCGCGGCGCTGCGGATCCCGCACGACGGCCGGCTGTACACCGTCGAGCGGGCGCTGCGGCTCGGCGCGTCGATCGCGGAGGTCGCCGAGGCGTCCGGCGGGATCGACCCGTGGTTCCTGGACCAGATCGCCGCGCTGATCGAGCTGCGCGCCGAGATCGTCGACGCGCCGGTGCTCGACGCCGACCTGTTGCGCCGCGCCAAGCGGGCCGGTCTGTCCGACCGGCAGCTCGCCGCGCTGCGCCCGGAGTTGGCCGCCGAGGACGGCGTACGGACCCTGCGGCACCGCCTCGACGTGCGCCCGGTCTACAAGACCGTGGACACCTGCGCTGCCGAGTTCGAGGCGACCACGCCGTACCACTACTCGACGTACGACCTGGAGACCGAGGTCGTGCCGTCGGACCAGCCGAAGGTGCTGATCCTGGGTTCCGGCCCGAACCGGATCGGGCAGGGCATCGAGTTCGACTACTCCTGCGTGCACGCCGTGCAGGCGTTGCGGTCGGCCGGTTATGAGACCGTCATGGTCAACTGCAACCCGGAGACGGTCTCCACCGACTACGACACCGCCGACCGGCTCTACTTCGAGCCGCTGACCTTCGAGGACGTGCTGGAGGTCTGGCACGCGGAGGACTCGTCCGGCCGGGCGGCCGGCGGGCCGGGCGTGGTCGGGGTGGTCGTGCAGCTCGGCGGCCAGACCCCGCTGGGGCTGGCGCAGCGGCTCAAGAACGCCGGTGTGCCGATCGTCGGCACCTCCCCGGAGTCGATCCACCTGGCCGAGGAGCGGGGTGCGTTCGGCGCGGTGCTGGCCCGCGCCGGGCTGCGCGCGCCGTCGCACGGCATGGCCACCTCGTACGACGAGGCCAAGACGATCGCCGACGAGATCGGCTACCCGGTGCTGGTCCGGCCGTCGTACGTGCTGGGCGGTCGGGGCATGGAGATCGTCTACGACGACCCGACGCTGCGCGACTACATCGGCCGGGCCACCGACATCTCCCCGGACCACCCGGTGCTGGTGGACCGGTTCCTCGACGACGCCATCGAGATCGACGTGGACGCGCTCTGCGACGCCGACGGCGAGGTCTACATCGGCGGCGTGATGGAGCACATCGAGGAGGCGGGCATCCACTCCGGCGACTCGTCCTGCGCGCTCCCGCCGATCACCCTCG
Source organism: Micromonospora inaquosa (assembly GCF_003857055.1). Lineage (GTDB taxonomy): Bacteria > Actinomycetota > Actinomycetes > Mycobacteriales > Micromonosporaceae > Micromonospora > Micromonospora inaquosa. The sequence continues at coordinate 34,778 of NZ_QGSZ01000393.1, forward strand.
CGGGCTCGCACCTGGTCGAGGTCCGCCGCTACACCGAGGCCATCGCCCGTGGCGTCGGTGTCCGCGGCCTGCTCAACGTGCAGTACGCCCTCAAGGACGACGTGCTCTACGTGCTGGAGGCCAACCCGCGCGCGTCGCGGACCGTCCCGTTCGTCTCCAAGGCCACGGCGGTGCCGCTGGCCAAGGCGGCGGCCCGGATCGCGCTCGGGGCGAGCATCGCCGAGCTGCGCGCCGAGGGCCTGCTGCCGGCGACGGGGGACGGGGGCACCATGCCCGCCGACGCGCCGGTCGCGGTCAAGGAGGCGGTGCTGCCGTTCAAGCGCTTCCGGACCCGCGCGGGCAAGGGGATCGACTCGCTGCTCGGGCCGGAGATGAAGTCGACCGGCGAGGTGATGGGCATTGACACCAACTTCGGGCACGCCTTCGCCAAGAGCCAGTCGGCCGCGTACGGGTCGCTGCCGACCGCCGGGAAGATCTTCGTCTCGGTGGCCAACCGGGACAAGCGCGGCATGATCTTCCCGATCAAACGGCTGGCCGATCTGGGCTTCGAGATCGTCGCCACCGCCGGCACGGCCGAGGTGCTGCGCCGACACGGCATCGCCTGTGAGCAGATCCGTAAGCACTACCAGGCCGGCGCGGGCGACGACGCGGTGTCGCTGATCGGTGGTGGCCACGTGGCGCTGGTGATCAACACGCCGCAGGGCTCGGGTGCCAGCGCCCGCTCCGACGGCTACGAGATCCGCAGCGCGGCCGTCACCGCGGACATCCCCTGCATCACCACGGTTCCTGGCGCGGCGGCGGCGGTCATGGGTATCGAGGCGCGAATCCGCGGCGACATGCAGGTCCGTCCCCTGCAGGACCTGCACGCCACTCTGCGGGCGGCCCAGTGACAGTGTTCGAGCGGGCGGTACGGCCGTGGTTGTTCCGGCTCGGTGGCGGCGACGCCGAGGCGGCGCACGAATGGACGCTGCGGCGGTTGGCGGCCCTGTCGCGGCGGCCGGCCGCGCTCGCCGCGCTGCGGGCCCGGTACGCGGTCGACGCGCCGCGCACGGTGTTCGGGGTCCGGTTCCCCAACCCGGTCGGGTTGGCCGCCGGCATGGACAAGGACGGCGCGGCGTTGCCGGCCTGGCCGGCGCTCGGCTTCGGGTTCGTGGAGGTCGGCACGGTCACCGCGCACGCCCAGCCGGGCAACCCCCGGCCCCGGCTGTTCCGGTTGCCGGCCAGCGAGGCGGTGGTCAACCGGATGGGCTTCAACAACGCCGGGGCCGCCGCGTTGGCGGCCCGGCTGGCGGCGCTGCCGCGCCCGCTCGGGGTGCCGCTGGGCATCTCGCTGGGCAAGTCCAAGGTGACCCCGCTCGACGAGGCGGTCGAGGACTACCTCGCCTCGTACCGGGCGCTGCGGGGGCACGGTGACTACTTCGCGGTGAACGTGTCCTCACCGAACACCCCGGGCCTGCGGTCGTTGCAGGACCGCGCCCACCTGGACGCGCTGCTCGGCGCGCTGGTGGGGGAGAAGCCGGTGCTGGTCAAGATCGCACCGGACCTGACCGAGGCGGCGATCGCCGAGCTGCTGGAGGTCTGCCTGGCCCGGGGCGCCGCCGGGGTGATCGCCACCAACACCACGCTGTCTCGCGACGGGCTCGCCGGCGTTGACGTCGAGCGTGGCGCGCAGGTCGGTGGCCTCTCCGGTCGGCCGCTCACCGGGCGGGCCCGCGACGTGGTCGCCTTCGTGCACCGGGAAACCGACGGCCGGCTGCCGATCATCGGCGTCGGCGGTGTGCTGGACCCGGACGACGCGGCACGGATGTTCGACGCCGGCGCTGCCCTGGTGCAGCTCTACACCGGTTTCATCTACCGAGGCCCGGCCCTGGTCCGCGCCGCCGCTCGGGCGACGGCCACGACCGCGGTGCCGGATCCGCTCGCCAGCGGGTGACCGCTCCCTGGCGCGTTGCTGACCCGACCCAAACGGCGTCGAGCCAGCAACGCGCCAGGGAGCCCACTGCCCACTGCTTACTGCCCACAGCCACAGCCACTGCCACAGCCACTGCCACCGCCGCCGCCGCTACTGCCACCGCCACCGCCACCGCCTTTGCTCTGCACCCCCCGGTGCGCCACAGCTCCGTACCCCGGGGTGTGCCACCCGGTGGCCGTCGGTCGGGCGCCGGGGTGGTGCATCCACGGGTGCAGAGCAAAGGCGGGCGGGGGAGTGATTCGGCCTGGCCGCAGGACGTGCACGTCCGGACCGTTCGTGCCGGGAATGGAGTACGCGTGACACCCGAGGAGATTCTGGCCGCGGACCGGGCCCACGTCTGGCACCCGTACGCCGCGCTGCCGCCAGCGAACCCGCCGTATGTGGTGCAGAGCGCCGAGGGCGTACGGCTGCGGCTGGCCGACGGGCGGGAACTGGTGGACGGGATGTCGTCCTGGTGGGCGGCGATCCACGGGTACCGGCACCCGGTGCTGGACGCGGCGGTGACCGACCAGCTCGGTCGGATGAGCCACGTGATGTTCGGCGGGCTCACCCACGAGCCGGCGGTGCGGCTCGCCCAGACGCTTGTCGAGCTGGCCCCGGACGGTCTGGAGCACGTGTTCCTGGCCGACTCCGGCTCGGTCAGCGTCGAGGTGGCGGTGAAGATGTGCCTGCAGTATCAGCGGGCCGTCGGCCGGCCCCAGCGGCGCCGGCTGGCGACCTGGCGGGGCGGCTACCACGGCGACACGTTCCACCCGATGAGCGTCTGCGACCCGGAGGGCGGAATGCACCACCTGTGGGGCGACGTGCTGCCCCGGCAGGTGTTCGCCCCGGTGCCGCCGGGTGGCTTCACCGATCCGCCCGACGACGCGTACGTGGCGGCGTTGGTGGAGACGGTCGAGCGGCACGCCGACGAGCTGGCCGCCGTGATCGTCGAGCCCGTCGTCCAGGGCGCCGGCGGGATGCGCTTCCACCACCCGGGTTACCTGCGGGTGCTGCGTGAGGTGACCCGCGCGCACGGGATTCTGCTGATCTTCGACGAGATCGCCACCGGCTTCGGTCGTACCGGTGAGATGTTCGCCGCCGAGCACGCCGGGGTGACGCCGGACGTGCTGTGCGTGGGCAAGGCGCTGACCGGCGGGTACCTGACCCTCGCGGCGACCCTGTGCACCCCGGAGGTCGCCCAGGGCATCTCGGCGACCGGCGTGCTGGCGCACGGGCCCACGTTCATGGGCAACCCGCTGGCCTGCGCGGTGGCGAACGCCTCCATCGGGCTGCTGCGGGCCGGAGACTGGGCCGGCCAGGTCGGCAGGGTCGGCGCCGGCCTGCGCGCCGGCCTGGAGCCGCTGCGTGGCACGCCGGGCGTGGCCGACGTACGGGTGCTCGGTGCGATCGGCGTGGTCCAGCTCGATCACGAGGTCGACCTCGCCGCGGCCACCGCGGCCGCGGTGGCCCAGGGGGTGTGGCTGCGTCCGTTCCGCGACCTGATCTACACGATGCCGCCGTACGTCACCGACGACGTCGACGTGGCCCGGATCGCGACCGGGGTGGCGGCGGCGGTGGCGGCTGGCTGAGTCGGCCCGGCCAACCGGGTCGACGGTTACCCGGGCGGGGCAGCCGTCCGGACGAGAAGAGGGGAACACTCCGATGGAGAGCTTCGGTACCCGGCTGCACCGGGCGATCACCGAGCGGGGCCCACTGTGTGTGGGTATCGACCCGCATCCCGGTCTGCTGGCCCACTGGGGCCTTCCGGACGACGTGCGGGGACTCGACCGGTTCAGCCGAACCGTCGTCGAAGCGCTCGGTGACCGGGTTGCGGTAGTCAAGCCTCAGTCGGCCTTTTTCGAGCGGTTCGGGTCCCGAGGTGTGGCCATTCTTGAGTCAACTATCCGACAGTTACGGGATGCCGGCTCGCTCGTTCTGCTCGACGTCAAGCGTGGCGACATCGGCTCGACGGTGAGCGCGTACGCTGCCGCGTACCTCGACCCATCTAGCCCTGTCTATGTCGATGCGGTCACCGCGAGCCCCTACCTCGGGGTCGGCTCGCTGGCGCCGATGTTCGAGTTGGCCGCCGAGCACGGAGGCGGGGTGTTCGTACTGGCCCTCACCTCCAACCCCGAGGGCGCGGCCGTGCAGCGGGCCGTCACGGCCGACGGCCGTACCGTGGCGCAGACCGTGATCGACGAGATTTCCCAGCTCAACAGGGGTGCAACCCCACTCGGGAGCTTCGGTCTGGTGGTCGGCGCGACCATCGGCGACACCGGTCACGACCTGTCCGGGGTGGGGGGCCCACTGCTCGCTCCGGGCCTCGGCGCGCAGGGTGCCGGCGCAGCCGATCTGCGTACCGTCTTCGGTTCGAGCCTCGCCTCGGTGCTCCCGTCGTACTCCCGGGAAGTGCTCTCGGCAGGCCCCGATGTGGCCGCGCTGCGGGCCGCCGCGGACCGCGTGTTGGTCGACTGTCGGGCCGTCCTGCCTGCCCGGTGACTGACTGACGGGTCGGTCACTCTACGGTGATCATGCGGCCCCACGTTGCCGAAAGCTCCGTTGGCCGCTAGTTTTCCCCGCGCTGGGAACCATGGACCCCTTGGTTCACAGCGACACCACGTTTCACAGATGCGGCGGTGCGCCCCGCCCGCCGCGATAGGGACCTGAGGAGAACTGGTGCCGCTCCCGTCACTGACCCCCGAACAACGCGCTGCCGCGCTCGAGAAGGCCGCGGAGATCCGCAAGGCCCGTGCTCAGCTGAAGGAGCAGCTCAAGCAGGGCAAGACCACCCTCGGTGCCGTGCTTGAGCGTGCCGAGAGCGACGACGTCGTCGGCAAGCTCAAGGTGTCGGCCGTCTTGCAGGCCATGCCGGGCATCGGCAAGATCCGGGCTACCCAGATCATGGAGAAGCTCAAGATCGCCGACAGCCGTCGCCTGCGTGGCCTCGGCGAGCAGCAGCGCAAGGCATTGCTTGGAGAGTTCGCCGCCAACTGAACCTGGCAGCGTGTAGAAACAAGCAGTGAGCACGGATGACGAGGCGCGCCCGGCGGCTCGGCTCACTGTCCTGGCTGGACCTTCGGGTTCCGGCAGGGAGAGTGTCGTCGAGCTCGTCCGGGCGCGTTCTCCGTCCGTGTGGATCCCGGTCGCGGCAACCACCAGGCCGCGCCGGGAGGCGGAGATCGACGGGGTGGACCGCGTCTTCCTCGCCCCCGCCGAGTTCGATCGCCGAATCGTCGATGGCGAGCTGCTGGAGTGGTCCCGGATCGGTTCACACCGCCGGGGCACCCCGTACCCGCCGCTGCGCGCCCGGCTCGACGCCGGGCAGCCGGTGCTGCTTCCACTCGACCTGCGCGGTGCCCCACTGGTCCGCGCGCGCCTGCCGGATGTCCGGCTGGTGCTGCTGAGCCCACCCGGGTACGTGCCGGACGCCACGCTGGCCGTCACCGTCGAGCACACGCTGACCCACGACCACACCGAACGGGTGGTTGAAGAGCTGGTAGGCTTACTCGGTTCTTCTTATCCGGATCCGGCCTGGTCACGCGTGCGTGGCTGACGGCCGGCCGCCGTTGAGACTCAGCACCGCGTCCGCGCGGCTCGAAAGACGCAGAGGTTAATTCGTGGGATCCATCGCCAACCCCGAAGGCATCACCAACCCGCCGATCGACGAGCTCCTCGAGAAGACGACGTCGAAGTACGCGCTGGTCATCTTCGCCGCCAAGCGCGCGCGCCAGGTGAACGCCTACTACAGCCAGCTCGGTGAGGGTCTGCTGGAGTACGTCGGCCCGCTCGTCGAGACCACCCCGCAGGAGAAGCCCCTCTCGATCGCCATGCGCGAGATCAACTCGGGCCTGCTCACCGCCGAGCCGACCGACCAGCCGTAAGCCCCCGCTGGCCGATGTCCGCCTCGATCGTCCTCGGGGTCGGTGGCGGCATCGCCGCCTACAAGGCGTGCGAGCTGCTGCGACTCTTCACCGAATCCGGCCACCGCGTTCGGGTCGTGCCAACCGCGTCGGCGCTCCGGTTCGTCGGAGCGCCGACCTGGGCCGCGCTCTCCGGTCAACCCGTCGCCGACGACGTCTGGACCGACGTCCACGAGGTGCCGCACGTCCGGCTCGGTAAGCAGGCCGACCTGGTGGTGGTCGCGCCGACCACCACCGATCTGCTCGCCAAGGCCGCGCACGGCCTCGCCGACGACCTGCTGACCAACACCCTGCTGACCGCCCGCTGCCCGGTCCTGCTGGCCCCGGCCATGCACACCGAGATGTGGGAGCACCCGGCCACCGTGGCCAACGTCGCGACGCTGCGCTCCCGGGGGGTGCGGGTCATCGAGCCCGCCGTCGGCCGGCTCACCGGCGCCGACACGGGCAAGGGGCGGCTGCCCGACCCGGCGGAGATCTTCGCCGTCGCCGTTCGGCTCCTGGCCCGTGGTGACTCCGCCCCCGCCGACCTGGCCGGTCGCCGGGTGGTCGTCACCGCCGGCGGCACCCGCGAGCCCCTCGACCCGGTCCGCTTCCTGGGCAACCGCTCGTCCGGCAAGCAGGGGTACGCGTTCGCCCGCGCGGCGGTCGCCCGCGGCGCCCGGGTCACAGTGATCGCGGCCAACGTCGGCCTCGCCGACCCGGCCGGCGTCGACCTGATCCGGGTGGGCACCACCGCCGAGCTGCGGGAGGCGACGGTCAAGGCCGCCGTCGAGGCCGACGCGGTGGTGATGGCGGCGGCTCCGGCCGATTTCCGACCCGCGACGTACGCGCCTGGCAAAATCAAGAAGTCGGACGACGGCGTCGCGCCCACCATCGAGCTCGTCACGAACCCGGACATCGCGGCGGAGCTCGGCCAGCGCAAACGACCGGAGCAGGTGCTGGTGGTGTTCGCCGCCGAGACCGGCGATGCCGAGGCCAACGGCCGGGCGAAACTCGCCCGGAAGCGGGCCGACCTGATCGTGGTCAACGAGGTCGGTCCGGACCTGGTCTTCGGCGCCGACACCAACACGGTGACGGTCATCGGCGCGGACGGTTCGGTCAGCCGGCTGCCCGAGCAGGCCAAGGAAGCGGTGGCCGACGCCGTCTGGGATCTCGTCGTGGCGCGGCTGCCAGGCCACTCCTGACGGGTGGAACAGGGCGTGACCGATCCCGACACCGGCCGCAGTGGTGATTAGACTGCCGCGGAACGACCTCACACGCTTAGGAGTGCCGTGACACGCCGTCTCTTCACGTCCGAATCGGTCACGGAAGGCCACCCGGACAAGATCGCTGACCAGATCAGCGATGGCATCCTCGACGCGCTGCTGACCGAGGATCCCCACAGCCGCGTGGCGGTGGAGACCATGATCACCACCGGTCAGGTGCACATCGCCGGTGAGGTGACCACCAAGGCGTACGCCGACATCCCGACGATCGTCCGCCGGACCATCCTCGACATCGGTTACGACTCGTCGAAGAAGGGTTTCGACGGCGCCTCCTGCGGGGTCAGCGTCTCCATCGGCGCGCAGTCCGAGGACATCGCGCAGGGTGTGGACAACGCCTTCGAGCTGCGGACCGGTGCGTCGGAGAGCGCGCTGGACGCGCAGGGCGCCGGCGACCAGGGCATGATGTTCGGCTTCGCCTGCTCGGAGACGCCCGAGTTGATGCCGCTGCCGATCGCGCTGGCGCATCGGCTGGCCCGCCGCCTCTCGGCGGTGCGCAAGGACGGCACGATCCCGTACCTGCGGCCGGACGGCAAGACCCAGGTCACCATCGAGTACGAGGGGCTGCGCCCGGTCCGGCTGAACACCGTTGTCGTGTCCAGCCAGCACGCCGCCGACATCTCGCTGGACTCGCTGCTCACCCCGGACGTGCGCGACCACGTGATCGCCCCGGAGTTGGAGAGCCTCGGCCTGGACACCGACGGCTACCGGCTGCTGGTCAACCCGACCGGCCGGTTCGAGATCGGCGGCCCGATGGGTGACGCCGGGCTGACCGGCCGCAAGATCATCGTCGACACCTACGGTGGGTACGCCCGCCACGGCGGCGGCGCGTTCTCCGGCAAGGACCCGTCCAAGGTGGACCGCTCGGCCGCGTACGCGATGCGCTGGGTGGCCAAGAACGTGGTCGCCGCCGGCCTGGCCGAGCGGTGCGAGGCGCAGGTCGCCTACGCCATCGGCAAGGCGCACCCGGTGAGCCTCTTCATCGAGACGTTCGGCACCGAGACCGTGCCCGTCGCCTCGATCGAGAAGGCTGTCAGCGAGGTGTTCGACCTGCGTCCGGCCGCGATCATCCGGGACCTCAACCTGCTCCGCCCGATCTACCAGCAGACCGCCGCGTACGGCCACTTCGGCCGGGAACTGCCGGATCTGACCTGGGAGAGCACTGACCGGGCCGCCGACCTCAAGTCGGCCGCGGGAGCCTGACCACCACCAAGCGCAGCGACCGGCGACCCGCGGATGGGTCGCCGGTCGCGCGCGTCTGCGTGGATGTTCCGCTGGCGCACCTGGACCGGCCGTTCGACTACCTGGTGCCGGCGGAGCTGGACGAGGTGGCGGTGCCCGGTACCCGGGTGAAGGTGCGCTTCGCCGGGCAACTCGTCGACGGGTGGTTGCTGTCACGCGCCGATGACTCCGGGCACACCGGCCGCCTCGCGTACCTGGAGAAGGTGGTCTCGCCGGAGCCGGTGCTGGCCCCCGAGGTCGCCCGGCTGGCCCGGGCGGTCGCCGACCGCTACGCAGGCAGCCTCGCCGACGTGCTCCGGCTCGCCGTGCCACCCCGGCACGCGCGGGTGGAGAAGGAGCCCCGCGACGACCAGCCCACCCCGGCCGCACCCACCGAGGCGGTCGACCCGCGCGGGTGGCGCGACTACCCGACCGGCCCGGCCCTGCTGCGCGCGCTCACCGACGGTCGGGCGCCCCGGGCGGTCTGGTCGGCGCTGCCCGCTGAGGACTGGGCGGCCCGCTACGCCGACGCGGTGGCGGCCACCGTCGCCGGTGGGCGCGGCGCGGTGGTCGTGGTGCCCGACGCGCGTGACCTCGACCGCCTCGACGCCGCCCTCACCAACGTGCTCGGCCCGGGGCGGCACGTCACCCTTTCCGCCGCCCTCGGTCCGGCCCGGCGGTACCGGGCGTTCCTCGCCGCCCGCCGGGGCGAGGTGCCGGTGGTGATCGGCACCCGGGCGGCGATGTTCGCCCCGGTGGCCCGGCTCGGCCTGGTCGCTATCTGGGACGACGGTGACGATCTGCACTCCGAGCCCCGGGCGCCCTACCCGCACGCTCGCGACGTGCTGCTCACCCGCGTGCAGCTCGCCGAGGCGGGCGCGCTGGTCGGCGGGTACGCCCGTACGGCCGAGGGGCAGCTGCTGGTGGAGACCGGCTGGGCTCGGGAGGTGGTCGCCGACCGGAGCACCGTGCGGGCGCGGATCCCGGCCATCGCGCCGACCGGGGACGACCCTCAACTGGCCCGTGACCCCGGGGCCGCCACCGCCCGACTGCCCAGCCTGGCCTGGACGGCTGCCCGCGACGCGCTCCGCCAGGACCTGCCGGTGCTGGTGCAGGTGCCCCGACGCGGCTACCTGCCGTCGATCTCCTGCGCCGAGTGCCGCACTCCGGCCCGCTGCGCGCACTGTGCCGGCCCGCTCGCGCTGCCCTCGGCCGGCGGCACCCCGGTCTGCCGGTGGTGCGCCCGGGTGGCGGCGGCGTACGCCTGCCCGCAGTGCGGTGGGCGGCGGCTGCGGGCCGCGGTGACGGGCGCCCGGCGGACCGCCGAGGAGCTGGGCCGGGCGTTCCCGGGCGTCTCGGTGCGCACGTCGGGGCGCGAGGAGGTGCTGACCGACGTGCCCGGTGGCGCCGCCCTGGTGGTGGCCACCCCGGGCGCCGAACCGGTCGCCGAGGGTGGCTACGGGGCGGTGCTGCTGCTCGACTCGTGGGCTCTGCTGACCCGGGCCGACCTGCGCGCCGGCGAGGAGGCGCTGCGCCGCTGGATGGCGGCGGCGGCCCTGGCCCGGCCGGCGCCGGCCGGTCGGGTGGTGGTGGTCGCCGACGGCGCGCTCGCCCCCGTGCAGGCACTGCTGCGCTGGGACGCCGGCTGGTTCGCCGGCCGGGAGTTGGCCGAGCGCCGCGAGCTGGGTTTCCCCCCGGCGGTACGGATGGCGAGTGTCACCGGCGCGGCCGAGGCGGTGGCGGACCTGCTGGCCGCGGCTCGACTGCCGAACGACGCCGAGGTGCTCGGGCCGGTGCCGGCCGAGGAGGGTCGGGAGCGGATGTTGGTGCGGGTGCCCCGGGCCCGGGCGGCCGCGCTCGCCGAGGCGTTGCACTCGGCCGCTGGCGCTCGGGCCGCCCGCAAGGCCGCCGATCCGGTTCGTCTCCAGGTCGATCCGCTGAGCCTGTTCTGAGGAGTTTCGGCCGGTGCCGACGGTGGCTGGCCTGGCCGGCTGCGGTTGCCCTCGCACACCGCGTCCGGCAAAGCGGTGGCATCCGAGTGGTAGCATCGCCCGTCATGCCGAGGCGTACGACGGGCTCCAGGTCGCGAGGGAGCGTCAACCGCGCCGAGCCGGAGTCGCCGCGGGATGGCGCGACGATGACGGAAACGCGTCCGTCGGGCGCGAGGTCGATGATGTCAATGAGCCGGTGATCAGGGGTGGACCAATCGTGACCGTTGGACAATCGATCGTCTTCAACGGCGACCTCGGCAGCGGCAAGAGCACCGTGTCGGTCGAGATCGCCAAGCGGCTCGGTATGCGCCGGGTCAGTGTGGGGGACCTCTACCGGGAGATGGCGCAGCAGCGGCAGATGACCGCTTTGCAGCTCAACCTGCACGCCGAGCTCGACCAGGCTGTCGACGGCTACGTCGACCAGCTCCAGCGGGACATCGCCGCCTCCGGTGAGCGCCTCATCATGGACTCCCGGCTGGCCTGGCACTTCTTCACCGACGCGCTCAAGGTGCACATGATCACCGAGCCGGGTGAGGCGGCCCGCCGGGTGCTCGCCCGACCGTCCGGGCCGGCGGAGAGCTACGCCTCCCTGGAGGAGGCCAAGGCCAAGCTCCGTGAGCGCAGCGCGAGCGAGCGGAGCCGGTTCATCATCCGTTACGGGGTGGACAAGGCCCGGCTGCGCAACTATGACCTGATCTGCGACACCACGCGGGCGTCCGCCGCCGAGGTGATCGAGCACATCGTGGCCGCGTACGAGGGCACCCTGGGCGCGGAGGTGCTGCGTGACGCGCCGCCGCTGCTGCTGCTGGACCCGGCCCGGGTCTACCCGACGGAGGACATCGCCACCCTGCGGGGTCTGTGGGACACCGACTTCGTCGGTGGGGTGGCCGAGGCCGGTGACGAGGCCCTCGAACCGCTGAAGATCGGGTTCACCGGCGAGTACTTCTTCGTCGTCGACGGTCACCGCCGCCTCAGCGCTGCTCTGCAGAACGGGTTCTCCCTGGTCCCGGCCCAGTTGGTCGCCGAGGTCGACGAGCCGGTCGTGGGTGGGATGACCGCGATCGACTACTTCGCCGCCCAGGTGCGCCCCGGCCTGATCTACGACTGGGAGGCGGCTCACAAGATCCAACTGCCGCTGCCCGAGCCCGAGTTGCTCCGTGGCGACGCGGTGCTCGCGGGTGACCCGGGCGCCAACGCCTGAGCCCTGGCCACCGTTGTCGGACCCGGCGGTGCCTGAGCGCTCGGCGTCGACGGCGCGGGCCAGTCGCCGCACCGGCGGCACCAGCAGCAGCAACCCTTACCGCACGACGGCGAGGGCTGCCGGAGGGCTGCCGCACCGGGATGATGGAACCTCCGACGCATCGACGGGGGGCATCGTCTGCGATCAGGACCTCGTCGCGGTCCCGCTGGTGGGGCGGGAGTTATCCGGTTGGGGTG
>NZ_QGSZ01000247.1 GCF_003857055.1 Micromonospora inaquosa
TACGGCGGTCATGGCGGAGGGGAAACGCCCGGTTACATTCCGAACCCGGAAGCTAAGCCCTCCAGCGCCGATGGTACTGCACTCGTGAGGGTGTGGGAGAGTAGGACGCCGCCGGACAATCTTCCAGTCGAGGGCCGCCCCATCCGGGTCGGCCCTCGACTGCGTAGCGCCATTGGTGGCGCAATCAGGAAGGATGTACCTGTGAGTTCAGGACCGCAGGGCGGAGACCGTCCCCGTCGTTACGAAGACCGTACTGACGGTGCGGGCGGACGCGACCGCGGCCCGCGCCGCGATGATCGAGACCGGCCTCCGTACCGCGGAGACCGCGACAGCGGCGGCGCCCGGGGCGGATCCGCCGGCGGCCGCGACTCTGGCTCCCGTGGTGGTGACCGGGACAGCTCGCGCTCCAGCGCACCCCGTGAGGGCGGCTACCGTGGCGGCGACCGCCGTGAGGGCGGCTTCCGTGGTGGTGACCGGGACGGTTCGCGTTCCAGCGCCCCGCGTGAGGGCGGCTACCGCGGCGGCGACCGTGATGGTTCGCGCTCGGGTGCTCCGCGCGAGGGTGGTTTCCGGTCCGGAGCGCCCCGCGAGGGTGGTTTCCGTGGTGGTGACCGTGATGGTTCGCGTTCCAGCGCCCCGCGTGAGGGTGGTTTCCGCGGCGGTGACCGTCGCGAGGGTGGTTTCCGTGGTGGTGACCGGGACGGTTCGCGTTCCAGCGCCCCGCGTGAGGGCGGCTTCCGTGGCGGCGACCGTCGTGAGGGCGGGTATCAGGGTGGCGACCGCACTCGCTCCGGCCCGCCTCGCGAGGGTGGCTTCCGCGGTGGCGACCGCGAAGGCGGTTTCCGCGGTGGTGACCGGGACGGTTCGCGTTCCAGCGCCCCGCGTGAGGGTGGCTTCCGTGGTGGTGACCGCGACGGTGGTTTCCGTGGCGGTGACCGTCGCGAAGGCGGTTTCCGTGGTGGTGACCGGGACGGTTCGCGTTCCAGCGCCCCGCGTGAGGGCGGCTTCCGTGGTGGTGACCGCGACGGTGGTTTCCGCGGTGGCGACCGTCGCGACGGTGGTTTCCGTGGTGGTGACCGCGAGGGCGGTTTCCGTGGTGGGGATCGCCGTGAGGGTGGTTTCCGTGGTGGTGACCGGGACGGTTCGCGTTCCAGCGCCCCGCGTGAGGGCGGCTTCCGTGGTGGTGACCGCGAGGGCGGTTTCCGTGGTGGCGACCGTCGCGAAGGCGGCTTCCGTGGTGGCGACCGTCGTGAGGGCGGGTATCAGGGTGGCGACCGCACTCGCTCCGGCCCGCCTCGCGAGGGTGGTTTCCGTGGTGGTGACCGCGAGGGCGGTTTCCGTGGTGGGGATCGCCGTGAGGGTGGTTTCCGTGGCGGTGACCGGGACGGTTCGCGTTCCAGCGCGCCCCGCGAGGGTGGCTTCCGTGGCGGTGACCGGGACAGCTCACGCTCCAGCGCCCCGCGTGAAGGTGGCTTCCGTGGCGGTGACAGGGGCAGC
>NZ_QGSZ01000115.1 GCF_003857055.1 Micromonospora inaquosa
GGCGAATTCAACTGATCGTCGCAACACCTTGATCACGGAGGTTTGCGATGGGGCGCGGGAAGAGGCAGATGCGTGCGGTGCCGGCTGGTGCGCGGCGACAGTGGGCGTCGGATCGGGCGTTGCGGCCGCCGATGCGTTCACCGGGACGGCCGGAGCCGTCTCGTGCGGTGCAGCGGGACTTCTGGCGGCGGATCGCGTCGGGAGTAACCACGCTGGAGGCTGCGGAGGCTGTGGGTGTGTCGTGGCCGGTCGGGTCCCGGTGGTTTCGTCACGCTGGCGGCATGCCGCCGATCAGTCTGGACGAGCCCACCGGCCGTTACCTGTCATTCGCCGAGCGCGAGGAGATCGCGCTGCTGCGCGCCCAGGGAGTCGGCGTGCGTGAGGTCGCCCGCAGGATCGGACGTGACCCAGGAACAATCTCACGAGAGCTGCGCCGTAACGCGGCGACCAGGGGCGGTAAGCCGGTTTATCGGGCTCTGGTGGCGCAGTGGAAGGCGCAGCAGGCCGCGAAGCGCCCGAAGACCGCGAAGCTCATGAGTAATGGCAGGTTGCGGAAGTACGTGCAGGATCGGCTCGCCGGCGGGGTCCGGCGACCCGACGGCACGGTCGTCACCGGGCCTGAGGCGCCTGCGTGGAAGGGGCTGAATAAGCCACATCGGCAGGACCGCCGCTGGGCGACGGCGTGGAGCCCGGAGCAGATCTCGCACCGGCTGCGTGTCGACTTCCCCGATGATGAGGCCATGCGCATCAGCCACGAGGCGATCTACCAGTCGCTGTTCATTCAGGGGCGTGGAGCGCTCAAGCGTGAGCTGGTCGCGTGTCTGCGCACCGGCCGGGCACTGCGGGTTCCCAGAGCGCGGTCCCAGAACAAGCCGCAAGGGCATGTCACTGCCGATGTCGTCCTGTCCGAGCGCCCCGCCGAAGCCGCGGACCGCGCGGTCCCCGGGCACTGGGAAGGGGATCTGATCATCGGGACGGGCCGTTCCGCGATCGGCACGCTCGTCGAGCGCTCCAGCCGCTGCACGCTCCTGGTGCATCTGCCTCGGTTGCAGGGGTGGGGCGAGACACCACCCGTGAAGAACGGTCCCTCGCTCGGCGGCTACGGCGCCATCGCGATGAACACCGCGCTGACAGCATCGATGACGAAGCTGCCCCAGCAACTGCGCAAGACCCTCACCTGGGACCGCGGGAAGGAACTCTCCGGCCATGCGCAGTTCGCCCTCGACACCGGCACGAAGGTGTTCTTCGCCGATCCGCACTCGCCCTGGCAACGGCCGACGAACGAGAACACCAACGGCCTGCTGCGTCAGTACTTCCCGAAGGGCACCGACCTGTCGAGGTGGTCCGATGAGGACCTCGAAGCCGTCGCCCTCGCGGTCAACAACCGGCCCCGCAAGAGCCTTGGCTGGAAGACCCCGGCCGAGGTCTTCGCCGAGCAGTTAAGCTCGCTGGAACAGCCCGGTGTTGCAACGACCGATTGAACTCGCCCAAT
>NZ_QGSZ01000019.1 GCF_003857055.1 Micromonospora inaquosa
TAGTACGACAGCCGCCATTCGTGATCATGGTGGGAATTCGAGGTTGAGGCGGCGGGCGTAGTGGGCTCGTTTGGCGCATGCTTGGTGTCGGCGTCGCCAGTTTGACCAGCGCAAACGGTAGGCGATGCTGCGGGCGGGCTGGATCAGCAGGACGTTGATGAGACGGCGGATCTCGTTGACGGTTAACTCGATCATGTCGGGTTGACTGTGGCGGTCGGCTGTTCGGGCGTCGGCGGCGCAGATCGCCAGGACGGCGAGGGCTGCCAGGGCCAGGGTGGTGAACCGGTGCCAGGATGTCCAGCGGCGGACTTGGTGCTGGTCAAGACCGACCTGACCCTTTCCGGCCTGGAATGATTCCTCCACGGCCCACCGAACTCCCGCTACTCGCACGAGTTGGGCGAGGGTGGCCGGGCCGGGTGTCCAGCAGCGGTAGAAGGCCAGTTCACCGGTGGTGTTGTTGCGGCGGATCAACAGACTGTGTCGGCCGTCGTCGTCCGGGTCGCCGTCGGCGCCGACGTCGGCCAGCCAGGCCCAGTCGTAGAACCGTGGTCCTTTCGACCCGTTGCCGGCACTGCGCCGGGTCCACGCGGTGGCGGGCAGGTCGGCGGCCAGCCGGTCGGCGCGGCAACGGGTCTTCCCGCCGTCGATCGGCACGAGGTGATCGCGGGAGACCGCCAGGACGTAGCCCAGGCGGAGTTTGCGCAGTTCACCGCGTAGCCGAGTGTTGTTGCCGTAGGCCTCGTCCGCGGCGACCCATCGGGCCGGGACCAGGGCCTTCACGGCGGCGGTGATCATGTCGTCGGCCAACTCGGATCGGGTGGCGAACGCGACATCGTCCGGGACGCCGGACTGTTCACACCGCTGGCGATCGTCGGTCCAGGACTTCGGTAGGTAGACCCGGCGGTCGATCAGGGTGTGGCCGTGTCTGCTCGCGTAGGCCAGGAACACGCCGACCTGGGCGTTCTCGATCCGCCCAGCGGTGCCGGTGTATTGGCGCTGGACACCGACGGTGTGCACGCCCTTCTTCAGATCACCGGTCTCGTCAACGACGAGGACCCCGTCGGGGTCGCCAAGCCGGTCGACGACGACCTGCCGCACATCGTCACGCACCGCGTCAGCGTCCCACTTCGCCCGATACAGCAACCTTTGCATCGCGTCCGGCCGGCCATACCCGGCCTGCTCCGCCAACTGCCAACACGTCTTGACCTCGATATCGGCCAGCAACCCGGTCACGAACACCGCCGCCGCCCGCCGCGGCTCGACCCGCCCGAACCGTCCCGCGAACGCGTCGCACACCCCGGTCAGGACCTGCCGCCACCGCACGGGGTTTACGCTGTGGCACGCGGCCACCGCCAGATCTAACGTTATGTCCACAACAGACAGACGATCATGCGGTGGCCGCACCTCGTCCACCAGCCCCAACAGCTACATCTCAAACGGCGGCTGTCGTA
>NZ_QGSZ01000052.1 GCF_003857055.1 Micromonospora inaquosa
CTAGTAGTGCTTTGTTAGGTTCTGTGGCGTTTGTTGCGGTGTAACGGCTTCACGGGTTGGTGGCAGGTGAGGCAGGCGCCGGTCCAGGTCGCGAGGAGTCGTTGCAGCTCGCGGATGACCGCGTAGAGGGTCAGGCCGGCGCAGCCGCTTTTGGGTCCAGGCGCAGTTCGGTGATGAACAGGTGTGCGGCGGTGACCAGAGTGACGTGGCGGTACCAGCCGATGAAGGAGCGGCCTTCGAAGTGGTCCAGGCCGAGGCCGGTCTTGAGTTCGCGGTAGTCGTGTTCGATGCGCCAGCGAATCTTGCCGTAGCGGATCAGGTCGGTGTGGCTGGTAGCGGCGGGCAGGCTGGACAGCCAGTACTTCACCGGTTCGGCCTGGTCGTCGGGCCACTGGGCGATGAGCCACCGCTCCGGCAGGAGGCCGTCGGGGTCGCGGGCGACGCGGTGTCCGGCCGGGCGTACTCGTAGGAAGATGAACTGGGAACTCATCGTGCCCTTCGAGCCCTCCCGCCAGGTGATCGTTTGCGTGGCGGCGCGTCCAGCGGCGCGAACGTGCTCGACCAGACTGACCGCGGTCTTCGGGTAGCGCGGGTCGGTGCGCGTCGGTGGGCGGCCCCGCCCAGACCAGACCCGCGCAACCGGCTGCACGTCTGGTTGGTGGGCGAGGGCGTCACCTTTGACCTGCATGATGTAGTCGATGGACCGCTCGTCCAGAGCGCTGCGGAACTGGCTGTTGTCGCCGTAGCCGGCGTCGGCTGCCAGCAGCGGCGGGCGTAGTCCGTGCTCGGCCAGCTCATCGAGCATCTCCACGACCATCGACCACTTCGGCCGGTGATGCTCATCGGTAGGTATCGCGCACCGGGCCCGGCGAGCGAGCACCTCGGGGCGGTCAGCCTCGTCAACAGCCTGGTCGTCCCACGACGTCGGCAAGAACAGTCGCCAATCCAGGGGGCACGACGCGACGTCGGTGACCGCGTGGACACTCACCCCGATCTGGCAGTTCGCGACCTTGCCCAACGTGCCCGAGTACTGCCTGGCCACGCCCGGCGAACTCTTGCCATCCTTCGGAAAACCGGTGTCGTCGACCACCCACGCCACCGGCTCGACCACATCGACCGCCCGGCGGGCCAACCGCATCCGCACCGCCGTCGTGTCCCACGTCGAGGTCGTTACGAACTGTTGCAGCCCCTGATGATCCACCCCAAGCCGATCCGCCATCGGCTGCATCGACTTCCGCCGCCCGTCCAGCAACAGCCCTCGCAGATACGTCTCGCCCTTGGCCCGCTGATCCGAGCGCACCATCGGGGTGAACACATCCACGGCGAACGCTTCAAGCCGTTGCCGCACAACCGAAAGCTCGTCAGGGGTCACCGCAACATCGAACTACCCAGACCGCCCCGATGACCCCACGACACGCCGACCTAACAAAGCACTACTAG
>NZ_QGSZ01000188.1 GCF_003857055.1 Micromonospora inaquosa
CAGCGAGATCGTCGGCACACAGTCCGGCCGGTGCATCGACGTGCCCAACGCGGCGACCACCAACGGCACCCGGGTGCAGCTCTACGACTGCAACAGGCAGACCAACCAGGCCTGGACCTACACCTCGAGCAAACAACTACAGGTGTACGGCAACATGTGCCTCGACGCCGCGGGCTCCGGCAACGGCGCGGCGGTGCAGATCTACAGCTGCCACAGCCAGACCAACCAGCAGTGGAACGTCAACTCCAACGGCACCATCAGCGGCGTGCAGTCCGGGCGATGCCTGGACGTCTGGAGCACCAGCAACGGAGCCCAGGTCCAGCTGTACGACTGCCACGGCCAGAGCAACCAGCAGTTCCGGCTCGCGTCCCTCGGCGGTGGCACCCAGACGCCCACGCCGACGCCGACGCCGACGCCGACCACGCCGCCGACCGGCGGCGCGTGCGACCTGCCCTCGTCGTACCGGTGGTCGTCGACGGGTGCGCTGGCCCAGCCGAGGTCGGGGTGGGTGTCGCTGAAGGACTTCACCGTCGCGCCGCACAACGGCCAGCAGCTCGTCTACGCCACCACGCACGACACCGGAACCACGTGGGGCTCAATGAACTTCGGCCTCTTCAGCAACTACTCGCAGATGGGCTCGGCCAGCCAGAACGCGATGAACTCGGCGACCGTCGCGCCGTCGCTGTTCTATTTCGCCCCGCGCAACATCTGGGTGCTGGCCTACCAGTGGGGTGGCCCGGCCTTCTCGTACCGGACCTCGAGTGACCCGACAAACCCGAACGGATGGTCGGCGGCGCAGACGCTGTTCACCGGCAGCATCTCCAACTCCTCGACCGGCCCGATCGACCAGGCGGTCATCGGCGACGACCAGAACATGTACCTGTTCTTCGCCGGCGACAACGGTCGGATCTACCGGGCGAGCATGCCGATCGGGAACTTCCCGGGCAGCTTCGGCTCCAACTACACGACGATCATGACCGACTCGACGAACAACCTCTTCGAGGCCGTGCAGGTCTACAAGCTCCAGGGCCTGAACAAGTACCTCATGATCGTCGAAGCGATCGGCGCGAACGGGCGCTACTTCCGCTCGTTCACCGCCAACAGCCTGGGTGGCACGTGGACGCCGCAGGCCACGTCCGAGAGCAACCCGTTCGCGGGCAAGGCCAACAGCGGTGCCACCTGGACCAACGACATCAGCCACGGTGAGTTGCTGCGGACCAGCGCCGACCAGACCATGACCGTCGACGCGTGCAACCTGCAACTGCTCTACCAGGGTCGTTCCCCCAGTTCCGGCGGCGACTACGGCCTCCTGCCGTACCGGCCCGGCCTGCTGACCCTGCAGCGCTGACGATCGGACACCGCCGGGGCGGTACGGCAGGAGGCCGTAGTCGCCGCCGGAACTGGGGGAACGACCCTGGTAGAGCAGTTGCAGAT
>NZ_QGSZ01000018.1 GCF_003857055.1 Micromonospora inaquosa
GGCTCCCCTCTGTGTCAAGACACCGCCGGGAGGAGAGTTCTATCCTGGGTCTCGGCGGGTCCGGGAAGTGACTTCTCCGAAGAGCCGGCTGGGGGATGAGAGTCGGTCGCGCTGGAGCCAGTTGCCGTTCCCTGTTGTCCTCCCGGGCCCGCTGCCATGGCGGCTGTGGCGTCCTCGATCATGCATCGATAGACGATGTCGGACAGGCGTCGTTTCAGCGCGCGCATCGCTTCCATCGATGTCTTGCCGGAGGCCTTCTTGCGGTCGAAGTAGGCGCGGCCTTCGGTGGGGTTGCGGAGCTGGACGGTGGCCATGATGTGCAGCACGCGGTTGATCTGCCGGTTTCCGGCTCTGGAGAGCCGGTGGCGTATCTGCTCGCCGGAGGATGCGTCGATGGGGGCGGTGCCGTTCCAGGAGGCGAAGTGGGCCCGGTTGGGGAAGCGGGTGATGTCGCCGACCTCGACCAGCAGCCGGGCGGCGCCGGACGGTCCGATGCCGTGTAGGTCCATCAGCGTGGTGCCGGTGGAGGCGACCAGTTCTTTCAGTTCCTTGTCGGCTTCCTTGGAGCGTCGGTAGATGCGTTCGAGGTCACCGATTAGCTCCGCGGCGACCCGCCGTCGGGCCTTGCCGACGGCGTCACGGGGCCGGACTGTGGCCAGCAGTGCTTTGGCCTGGGCTGCGGACAGGCTCTTCTTCGCCCCACCCGGAATGAGCTCCAGCAGCAGTTGGTGCAGCTGGGACACCATCCGGGTGTGGTCGACACCGAGGGAACGGCGCCGGTCGACCAGGATCCGCAGCAGGGCCAGCTGCTCATCGTTGACCACCGGGCGTAGCCCGGTCATGCGGGTGCCGACCAGCGCGATGGAGTGGGCGTCGGTGGCGTCGGTTTTGCGGCCCTGTCCGGTGGCGAACACTCGCGCCCTGGCGGACAGTTTCGGCGGGACGTCGACGACCTGTTCGCCGTCGGCGAGTAGCCGGTTGGCGATGTGCCGGCCGATGCCCTGGCAGCCCTCGATCGCCCAGACCCGGTGCGGCCACTGCTTGGCGTACTTTGCCATCGCTGTGTAGCCGCTGCGGTTGGTGTCGAACCGGCCGCCGCCGACGATGGTCTCGTCGCTGGTCATGACCTCGATCGTGGCGGAGCGCTGGTGCGGGTCCATCCCGATGACCACACGATCAGAAATGGCACTCAACGGGTCCTCCGATGCTCGATCAGCAGTTGTCGAGCCGGGAGGGCAACGCTACTTCGAGCCGAGCAAACCCCTCTTGAGCCTCTCCCCGCCCTGGGGCGACGCCCGGGCCGCGCAGGCCAAATGAGAGCCACACGACCAGCGTGGGCAGCCGAAATGAGAGCGACAGCCCGGGCGCCTCGACCGAAGCCTGGCCGGGCCGCGGTCGCAGGTCAATGAAACAAGTAGCCGA
>NZ_QGSZ01000017.1 GCF_003857055.1 Micromonospora inaquosa
ATCCCCCACCACCCCCGCATCACCTCAGCCGAGCATCGGCGGCCCGGCTTCCGCACCACCGCCATCGCGGCCTCCGGCCCTGCCCGCGTGCACGCCCCTGAGGTCGACGCTCAGCAGAGGAGCAAGACCATGCGTTCCCGTCCCCGCCTGTTGGCACTCGCCACCAGCCTGGCCGTCATGCTGGCCAGCCTGGTCGCCCTGCCGACCCCCGCCTCGGCGGCACCACTGACCAAGGTCCTCGTGTTCAGCAAGACCGCCGGCTTCCGGCACTCGTCGATCCCCAACGGCATCGCCGCGATCCAGCAGCTCGGCTCCGCCAACGGCTTCACCGTGACGTCGACCGAGGACGCCGGCCAGTTCACCACCTCCAACCTGGCCCAGTACCAGGCGGTGGTCTTCATGTCGACGACCGGCGACGTCCTCAACGCCAGCCAGCAGACCGCGTTCGAGTCGTACATCGCCGCCGGCGGTGGGTATGTCGGCGTGCACGCCGCCGCCGACACCGAGTACAGCTGGCCGTGGTACGGCTCGCTGGTCGGGGCGTGGTTCGACTCGCACCCGGCGATCCAGACCGCCACCGTGCGGATCGAGGACCAGACCAACCCGTCGACCGCGCACCTCGGCACCACCTGGGTCCGTTCCGACGAGTGGTACAACTACCGCACCAACCCCCGGTCCAGCGCGCGAGTCCTGGCCAGCCTCGACGAGTCGTCCTACAGCGGCGGCAACATGAACGGCGACCACCCGATCACCTGGTGCAAGGCGTACGGCGGCGGGCGGGCCTGGTACACGGGCCTCGGGCACACCGAGGCGTCGTACACGGACCCGAACTTCACCCGGATGCTGCTCGGTGGCCTCCAGGTCGCCGCCGGCTCCGTGACGGCCGACTGCTCGCCACGCACCACCACCCCGCCGCCCACCGCCAGCGGCTCCACCCTGCGGGCCCGCGCCAACAACCAGTACGTGAGCGCGCCCAACTCGACCACCGCGCTGATCGCCAACAAGACCTCCGTCGGCACCAGTGAGCGGTTCGACCTGGTCAACCTCGCCAACGGCAACGTGGCGCTGCGCGCCAAGAGCAACGGTCAGTACGTCGCGGCCGAGAACGCCGGTGCCGCCGCGCTGATCGCCAACCGGGCCACCGCCGGCGCCTGGGAGACGTTCCAGCTGGTCCGCAACTCCGACGGCACGGTGAGCCTGCGGGCCACTGTGAACAACCGCTACGTCGCCGCCGAGAACGCCGGTGCCTCCCCGCTGATCGCCAACCGGACCTCCATCGGTCAGTGGGAGAAGTTCGACCTGGTCACCACCAACTGACCTGATCTTCCGCTCGTTCTCCACCACCCCACCCGGTCGTGGTGCGCCCCCGCGCGCCCGTCCCCCGGTCGTCGAGAAAGGACGATCATGCCCTCGTACCCATG
>NZ_QGSZ01000101.1 GCF_003857055.1 Micromonospora inaquosa
TGGGGCCGCGGGCTTGGTATTTGCTGTTGGAGCGTTTGATCATGCGGGACTTGACGCGGATGCGGCGGTCGGGCAGTAGGTGGTTCAGGACGTGGGTGCCGATGACGCCGACGAGGTCGATGACGGTGTCGGTGATGACGCCGGCGGCTTGCACGACTTGGTTGCGGGCGGTGTCCAGGGCGGTGGTGAAGCTGGCCCGGTCAGGGTCGATGCCGGGTCGGCTGTCGGTGGCGTCGACCATCGCGGTGCGTAGTAGTTGGTAGACGCTGAGCAGGGCGTAGACCTCTTGTTGGATGCCGTCGGGGGTGCGGGCGCGCAGGACGCGTCCGGCCAGGATGCTGGATTTGAGTTCGAGGTAGGCGGTTTCGATCTCCCAGCGCTGGTGGTAGAGCCGGACCAGTTCGGCGGCGGGGTGTGTGGCCGGGTTGAGCAGGGTGGTGAGCAGTCGGTAGTCGCCGGTGTGGGTGCCCGCGGTGGTGGTGATGCTGATCTGCGCGTCGATGACCCGGATGGGTAGCCCGCCGATGAGCGAGGAGAAGGAGCCGTCGCGGTAGCGGCGCAGGTTCGGTAGTTTGCGGCCGTTCTTGCAGCGGATGAGCAGGTGCGCGCCGGTCGCGGCGAGGGTGGTGATCAGGTCTGCGGCGGCGTAGTTGCGGTCGGCCAGCAGCAGCATCCCGGGTCGCAGGCTGCGGGCGAGGTGGCGGGCTTGGTCGAGTTCACCGACGGCGGCCGGGTCGAATACGGCGTCGATCAGCGAGCGGGTGCCGCAGGACAGCAACGCGCTCAACCGCAACTGCGGGTAGCCGGAGCCGCCGTGGTTGCCTCGTTGTTTGCGGTAGCGGTCGGTGTTGGCGGGCGAGTCCGCGACTGTCAGCAGGGTGCCGTCGATCGCCGCCACCAGCAGACCCCGCCAGCGCACCTGCGTGGCGCTCGTGGCGGCCGGGCCGCGCAGCAGTTCGAACAGGGCCTGCACCGGTTGCGGACCGAGCCGTTGCCGGGCCTGGCGCAGTGCGCTGCCGGTGGGCGACACCAGCGGCAAGCCGGCCAAACCACTGGTCAGCTTGCGCCATACCTGCTGGTATCCCAGCTCTGCGAAGAGGCACCCCGCGAGCAGCAGATACACGACAACGCGGGCCGGCAGTAGCCGGACCCGCGACTGCGTACGCCTGGTCGAGGATAGGACATCGTCAACCATCTCGAACGGCACCAGACGAGTCAGCTCGCCCAGATGACCCGGCGCGAACACGCCCGCCGCTACCGTCACCGTCCGGGTTATGGCAATCTGATCAGCCAGCGGAGCTCCAGGTTCAAGGGCGTCTTAGAGTGACCACCCTCTATACCGGAGCTCCGCTGCTTTACGTCCTAGACACGCCTTGACACC
>NZ_QGSZ01000046.1 GCF_003857055.1 Micromonospora inaquosa
TAAAGGTGTTTCCGGCGATCTTGGTTAGTAGGTTTCAGCGGCCGGGAAGCGGTCGCTGAAGGTGATGGCGAAGGCGTTCAACGCGGGTTTCCAGCGCATCGTCCATCGGGTTCTGCCTGCTCCGGTGGGATCCAGGGACCGGGTCACCAGGTACAGACACTTCAACGCGGCGAGCTCGTTGGGGAAGTGGCCGCGGGCCTTCACGGCCCGCCGGTAGCGGGCGTTCAACGACTCGATCGCGTTCGTCGAGCAGATCACCTTGCGGATCTCCACGTCGTAGTCGAGGAACGGGATGAACTCAGCCCACGCGTTGTCCCACAACCGGATCACCGCCGGATACCGCCCGCCCCACTTCTCCGCCAGGTCCTCGAACGCCGCCCTGGCGGCGGTGGCGTTGACGGCGGTGTAGATCGGCTTGATGTCGTGCTTGATCTCGTCCCAGTACTTACGGGAGGTGAGCCGGAACGTGTTGCGGATCAGATGGATGATGCAGGTCTGCACCACCGTCTGAGGCCACACGTTCGTGACGACCTCCGGCAGGCCTTTCAGGCCGTCGCAGACGAGGAAGAACACGTCCTTCACACCTCGGTTACGCAGGTCGGTCAGCACGCTCATCCAGAACTTCGCGCCCTCACCACCGGTGCCGGCCCACAGCCCGAGGATGTCCTTCTCCCCGTCGAGGGTGACCCCGATCGCGGCGTAGAACGGCCGGTTCGCGACCTGCCCATCCCTGACTTTGACCACGATCGCGTCGATGAACACCGCCGCGTAAATCTCGTCCAGGGGCCGGTGCGACCAGTCGGTCATCTCCTCGATCACCTTGTCCGTGATCCGCGAAATCGTCTCCTTACTGACCGAGGCGCCATAGATCTCGGCGAAGTGCGCCGAAATCTCACCGGTGGTCAAACCCTTGGCATACAACGACAACACGACCTCGTCGACCCCCGACAACCGCCGCTGCCGCTTGCGGACGATCTGCGGCTCGAACGTGCCCGCCCGGTCCCGCGGCACATCGATCTGCACCGGCCCGGTGCTGTCGGTCAGCACCGTCTTCGCCCTGGTGCCGTTGCGGATGTTGCCCGAGCCGGCGCCGTCGGGTTCGTGTTTGGCATAACCGAGGTGCTCGGTCATCTCCTCGTTCAACGCGGTCTCCAGGACCGTCTTGGTCAACTGCCTGAGCAACCAATCCGGACCCGTCAGCGACAGCCCTTGTTCCTTGGCCGCCCGGACCAGCTCAACGGCGGCCTTCGCCTCCGCCGACGGCTCCGCCCGCTTCTTCCGTCCAGCCTGATCGTTCTGTGTCGCGGTCATCACGGCACCCTCCTCACCAGGCACAACGCCCGGCGGG
>NZ_QGSZ01000021.1 GCF_003857055.1 Micromonospora inaquosa
GGGTCTGCTGCACCGATAGGTGACAGTTTCAGTCACGCGGCCTGACTGGCCGATGGGGTCATGATGGTCTCGTACTCGATAGGGGTCAACCGGGACAGGGATCGTTGGCGTCGGCGGCGGTGGTAGGTCCGTTCGATCCAGGTCACGATCGCGGTCCTCAACTGCTGCCGGGTCGTCCAGGTCCGGCGGTCGAGGACGTTGTTCTGCAGCAGGCCGAAGAACGATTCCATGGCGGCGTTGTCGCCAGCGGCGCCGACTCTGCCCATCGACCCGATCATGTGGTGCTGGTTGAGGGCACGGACGAATTTCCGGCTTCGAAATTGCGACCCGCGGTCGGTGTGCAGCACGCAGCCGGCCACGTCACCACGACGGGCTACGGCGTTGTGCAGGGCGTTGACGGCCAGCCTCGATTTCATGCGTGAGTCGATGGAGTAGCCGACGATCCGGTTGGACCACACGTCCTTGATCGCACACAGATACAGCTTGCCCTCACCGGTGCGATGTTCAGTGATGTCGGCCAGCCACAACCGATTCGGGCCGTGGGCGGTGAAGTCGCGGCGCACCAGATCGTCGTGCACGGGCGGACCGACCTTGCCGCCCTTGCCCCGACGCTTCTTCTTGCTGAACGCGCTGAACCAGCCCATGCCCGAGCAGATTTTCCAGGCGGTGCGCTCGACCATCGGCTGGCCGGCAGCGCGGGCCTCATCGGCCAGGAACCGGTAGCCGAACTCCGGGTCGTCGCGGTGGGCGTCCACCAAGGCGTTCGCGCGGTAAGCGGCAACCAGTTCGGCGTCACCGACCGGCCGGGCGAGCCACCGGTAGTAAGGCTGACGAGCGATCTTCAATACCCGGCACGTCACCGCCACGGGGATCCCGTCGGCGGCCAGCTCGCTCACGAGCGGGTAGAGCCTTTTCCCGGCAGGTTCGCCTGCGACAGGTACGCCGCGGCCCGGCGCAGGACCTCGTTCTCCTGCTCCAGCAGCTTGATCCGCTTGCGGGCCTCCCGCAGCTCGGCTGACTCGCTGCCACTGACGTCAGGCTTGGTCCCAGCGTCAACGTCGGCCTGGCGCAACCACTTGAACAACGTCATCGGATGAACTCCGAAGTCCTTGGCGATCTGCTCGACCGTCACGCCTGGATCACGATCACGGGCCACCCGCACGACGTCATCGCGGAACTCACGGGGGTAGGGCTTAGGCACAGCAACATCCTTCCAGCCCGCCACCAAGGCAAGCCATCTCAGATGTCACCTATCGGTGCAGCAGACCC
>NZ_QGSZ01000147.1 GCF_003857055.1 Micromonospora inaquosa
CCTACCACCGCCGCCGACGCCAACGATCCCTGTCCCGGTTGACCCCTATCGAGTACGAGACCATCATGACCCCATCGGCCAGTCAGGCCGCGTGACTGAAACTGTCACCTATCGGTGCAGCAGACCCGGATCACTACGACGACGGCGACGTGCCAGGGCTTCATGACATCTCCCGAATGGTGAGTCGGCTCGTAAGCGACGGTCCGCGGCATGACCTTACTGGGGCTGTCTGCGGCGACCGCGCTGTTGGGCCCGCCCGTGCTTCGCAGGAAGAGTCCCGTGCACATGGACGATGCCTCAGGGTTCGGCAGTAGCCCGCCGCTCACTTATTGCTGGCCGCCGCCTGCCAGCGGCAAAGACTCGAAAGCAGCCCACCACTCCGGCCGTCAACAGCGCCAATCCACTGACAATGTCCGCCACCCGGTTCGGCCAAGGCAGGATCGCGGGGGTGGTGAACCGGCCGACAACGAACGGCTCGAGCACGCCTCCGACGGGAACGACAAGGCGGGCCGCAACCCCCCACGGATCCAACCGGCGAGCGATCGCGCCCACCAGGCCGAGTGGTCCTCCTACGGCCATCGCCGCCAAAAGCCAGTGCAAGTTTGCCGCCCAGACGTTCAGATCGAACATGCCGAAGGCTATCCCCACGCTGTAGTGCACGACGGAAGCGGTGAGCAAGGCGATGACTCCAGCGGCAACGGCCGGCGCGAGGCGGCGGACGAGCCACCCGGACAGCACTGCCAGCCCGGCCCAAACCGTCCCCGCGTTGACCAACTGACTCAGAGTCAACCGGCCAGCCAGCAAGGTGTCCGCCTTGCCTTCGAGCTGGTTCAGAGTCGTCACGTTCGAGGCAAGCGACACCAGAGCCAGCACAACGGCGGCGATAACGACCAGGCACCATCCCCGTCGATTCATAGCCAGAGGCTACGCACTTGCAGTTCGGCCCCCCGCCGTGCGCTGGCTGGACCGCATCGCCCTGGAGCACTATCCCGTTTTGGCCGATGAAGGGCGTAGCTTGCCCAGAGCTCGGCAGGAACCAGAGGCCGACCGTCCAGTGAGACCGGCTGCTGCTGCCCGACAATGTCGGCCGACGCTTACTCTCCGGCGTCGGGATCGCGATCTTTCTCAACCCCGGACACCGTCGGCCATCAGTTTCGGCCAGGCGACGTCGTCGCTGTGTGCACGACCATCGAGTCCGGCAGCGCCGCCACCGCACGGGCTAGGTGAAGCTGAAGACAGCTACCACGACGCGTAGTCCTACCAGCAGGTCGTTGTGATTGCACGGGCTGGCACCTTGCACCGCCAAGGTCCAAGACGCGCAGGCATACCACACGTCCGGAATAACGCCGGTTCCCAGCAGGCAGACGGTGATGGGGCACCGATCAGGGGCGGTCGTGCAGGAACCATGCGTCGCCTCGGGTAAGGGCGATCGCGAGTTGCCACTGTTCGCATTGCAAGCTGCCCCCGACGGCCATCAGTTGCCCGGCGAGCTCCCACGCCTGCGGGCCGGGCTGCGGCCGGCGTTGCGCGGTGAGCTGCAGCATGGTTCCCCAGGCGGCGATGATGGCGGTGCCCCACCGCTGATCCCACTGCCACATGGCCGCTGCCAACGCTGGAATGCCGTTGTCGCGGGTGGCTCCGAAGTAGGGCACCCAGGCGGGGGCCAGCCACTGCGACGTCGTGGGCAGCAGCACCAGCTGCACGTCCGGGTAGGTATGCCATCGGGCGGTGCCGACGAGGTATTCGGACCCGCTGAAGGATCGGGAGGCGAGCGCCGGATCGGCGAGGAGGGTGTCATAGGTCCACCGCTGTAGAGCTGTCGAGGTGGTGGGCAGGGCCAACTGCTCGAGAGCGGAGGCGACCATGTCGTCACCCAGAAACGCCCGAACATAGCGTTCCACGTCTCCGTGGTCCTGGGCGTCCTCGCGGCCGTATCGCTGATACACCGACCACGGATCCAGCGTCCGAGCCACCCGGTCCAGGTCGGCGAGCTCATCAGCATCCGGTTCGTGGTCGAGGTCGCCCGGCAACGTGAAGACGGGCCACCGACCGGTAGCCGGCATGGCCGCATGAGCAGCCTGCCACGCATCGAGTAGCCGAGCAGGATCGACCTGCTCCACCAGGAAGGTGCGGCCGAGCCCTTCGCCCACGGGGTGGCCCTGAAGAGCAGTCCCCCGCAGGGCAGCCGCGATGTCGCCGGCGTCGTCCATCCGTGCAGCCATACGAGCACGGTAATTCCCTCCACCGACATGCCCGCCTGAGCCGCAGCCTTCTGTCACCGCAGGTGGCCGCTGGGAGGAACACCGCGCGGTTCGCGTACTGCGGTCACCCGCGACGGCCGCGAGCAGTCCCGGCGGGTCCATGCCATCCAAGCTCGGCGGTCGTCCCACCCGGGACGACCGCGTAACCCCACGTCCTTTGAGGAGGAGATGCACGTGAGCACACCCGCACTGATCGGTGTCGCCGCGTTACGCGGCAGGTACACCGCCCGGTCCATTCAGCTCGGCGAGGACCCGGAGGTCCTGGTGCCGCTGCTGCGCCGGATCTGGACCGACACGTTCGGCCGCGACACCGACGCCATGGCCGCCGCGCTGCTGGCCCGTAACTGGTGGAGCCTCGCCGTCAACCCCAGGCCTCGGCGATGGCACCGACAGCCACCCGTGGCGGGACTCGGCTACCCGACCGTGACCGAGAACGACACCATCCGGCAGGGGTCGCTGCGGGAGGACCTCTACGGGTTCGACGAGTGGATGTACCTGCTGCGCCCCGACCAGCGGCTGCTGGTGGTGTACGAGGCGACGGTCCACGGCCGCTGGCTGCGGCACAGCGTCCACCACCTCGACCCGGTCGAGGACCTGTTCGTCACCGCACCCGCCCTCGCCGGGGGTGGGTCAGGGATGACTGTGTGCACCGTCTGTGGCGCGGTCGACGAGATCGACCACGTCGAGGTCCCGTCCATGGCCGGCTACGGCCACGACACCGCCACCAGCTGCACCCGCTGCGGCTCCTCGGTCACCACCGACCCGATGTTCGGCGCCCACCTCACCCGCAAGCCCTGGCCACCGCACGCCCCCACCACGGGTGACGGGGAAGGCGGCGCCCGATGAGCACGCCCGACCCGACGCCGCCGCCGTCCACCGGCGGCGACCGCCTATCCACTCGCCGATCGGAGAGCACCATGACCTACCAGCCCGGCCAGCGCGTCGCCCTGGTCCACACCAGCGACCCGTACACCCAGTTGCGGCCCGGCGACACCGGCACCGTCCGCCGCCACGACCAGCAGCAGAACATCGTCGAGGTCACCTGGGACAGCGGGTCGAGCCTGTCGATGTGCCTCGACGCCGGCGATCGCATCCAACCGGTCACCACCACACCGCCGCCCACCGGTGGGCCAGTCGACGAGGCCACCGGATGGGCCACCGCGCTGCGGCGGATGCGCGCCGCCGGCACCGAGGCCGGCCACACCGCCGCCGAATGGTGGGCCCAGGACACCATCGGCGCCCGCGCCAGCGGCGACACCCGTCTGGCCGCGCGCCGGGTCCTCGCCGGCATCGAGGACGGCGATCCGGCCGTCCTCGACGCCCTGCCTCGCTTCACCTTGGCCGGAGAGGCGGTCGATACCGCCGGGTGGGAGCTGTTCACCAACGCCGCCGGCGATTCCACAGGCTGGTTCGGGCTACGCATCCAGCAGCGCGACGAGGCGATGGGCGTCTACCGCGACGCCTTCGACATCGCCGCCACCGCCCGGATCGCGGACCTGTGTCACCTAGCGGCCAGCCCCACGGGTACCGACGTGTCCCACCTCCACCCCGACCGGGTCCGTGTTGGCGACGTCGGCGTGTTCTCCGGCGACTGGGCGCGTGCCGCCGACCTGGACGGCAGTGACCGCATCGAGGTGGGGTTCGTCGGCATCCTGATCGAGCACTGGAACGGCTGGGCGGTGTTCTCCTGCACCCGCCAGGTGGCCGAGGCGATCGTCGCCGACCAGCAACGCCACCGCGACCAGTACCGCGACAGCCTCCAGGAGACCGGCGTTCCGGCAGACGAACTGGACCGTCGGGTCGACGCAGCGCTGGCCAACCTGTCTTTCGACGGCTACGTCATCATCGCCGACCAACGCGCCATGTCCGACGACCCCGACGCCATTGAACGCATCACCCCGGACGGCGACGGCCGGTACGTGGTGATGGGCCGCAACTGGCGCTGGGAGCCCGTCGACCCCTACGCCTGCGACCGGATCGTCGGCGACCTGCCCGCCCCCGATCAGGCATAGGCCGGCACAGCCGAGCAGAACCCGCCGCGCCTGCCGAGGCTGAGCCGAATTCGGCGGCGGCATCCGACACACCCCACGACAGGTAAGACCAACAGGAAGGAACCCAGTGACCATCCGTACCCAAGAGGAAATCGTCACCCGGATCTGGGCTCTCCGGGCCAACAGCGGGGACGCCTTCGGCTTCCGGGAGGAGGTGCTCGTGGAGGCACTCGACCTCGACCATGCCCACCAAGTCATCGCCCCTCGACACTCGGCCGAGTGGAACCAGCGGGCCGACCACGAGAGCTACGCCCGGGACTACCTTCGATTCGCCATCGGGAAGATCATCGACCACCGGGGCAACTCGGCGAGCCGGTCGGTGGACAAGCTCGGCGAACTCGCCTGGCTCCTCGGCCGCGACGACATCGTGGCGGCGATGGATCACGCCGACTACCCGATGTACGGGGCGCCCAAGGTCAAGGCGTTTGCCGACGGGTTCGGCTGGCCGTTCCTCGACGACCTCGACGGCGACGGCAGGCTGTCCCTGGCCCGGATGGCTGACGGACAGCAGTGCGACCCGCCGGGCTGCGAACGGGGCTGCGCCGACTGAGGACGACCGGGCCACCGGCATCGGTCTCGACTCTCACGTGCGCCCACGGTCAGCGGGCGCCCCCGCCATCCGCACCCGCCCATCCATTCGACTTGATCGACTGGGCTGTGGGGCGTTGCATCGTCGGCGCGGACACCGCCCGTGCGACGTCGACACCGACCAGCATGCACCAGCGGCGACCCTGACGCGTCGCCGTGACCCTTCAGCACTACCGGGGTGTGGTCGCCCACCTGCACAGCCCGATGCGGGCCGGCAGGGGTTGGCCCCACCCGTCTCCGCTGTGCGGTACCCACCGCCCGCGCACCCGGAGACGGGTGCGCGGGCACGACCCTTGGAATCGAGGCAACCCCATGACCACACCACATACGCCGTCCTCGCCGGCCGGTCCGCCGCAGAACGACCTGGCCCCAGCCGGCACCGACGAGGCGCCCGCCATCGAAGCCGCCTCCGGCCGGTCCGGCTACCTCTACCGCAAGGTGGCCCTGCACCTGGCCGACCATCCCGACGCCATCCTCAAGGTCGGGGAGATCACCCGGGCGATCGGCGCACCGTCGTCCGGGGCGGTGTTCGAGGCCTTGAAGAAGATGGCCGCCGCCGGGCACGCCACCCACCACCGCGACCCGCACCACCGCTTCCAGATCACCCAGCCCGGCATCGACGCCGCCGGCACCCTGCCACCCGCCGCACCCCGCACCCGCTCCGGCGGCAGTGCTGGTGGTGGCCGGCAGTCCCGGCCCGCGCCGGTACCGCGCCCGAACGGGACGCTGTACCACCCGCGGCGGCTCGGCAAGGGCTGGGACGTCGAGGAACTGCGACGGCTACGCGCCCAGCAAGTACCGGTGCTGCTGTACGGGCCCCCGGGCACCGGTAAGACCGCCATGGTCGAGGCCGCGTTCCCCGACCTGCTGACCGTCGCCGGCACCGGCGACACCGTCGTCGACGACTTCCTCGGCTCGTACAACCCGATCCCCGGCGGCGGCTACGAATTCGTCCACGGGCCCCTTGTCACCGCCATGCGTAACGGGCGGGTGCTGCTGGTCGACGACGCCACCCTCATCCCGCCCCGCGTCCTGGCCGTGCTGTACCCGGCCATGGACGGCCGCGGTGTCATCACCATCCCCGCCAACGGCAACGAGACCGTGCAAGCCGTCGACGGGTTCTACATCGTCGCCGGCCACAACCCGGGCGTGCACGGCGCGGTGCTCACCGAGGCCCTGGCCTCCCGGTTCACCGTCCACCTGCACGTCACCACCGACTGGGACCTCGCCCGCCAACTCGGCGTCCCCAAGCAGGTCGTGGCCGCGGCGATCGACCTCAACGCCGACCTCGCCGCCGGCAAGACCGTCTGGGCGCCGCAGCTGCGCGAACTGCTCGGCTTCGTCACAGTCCGCGACCACCTGGGCATGACCGCCGCCCTGGCCAACCTGGCCGGCATCGCCCCCGAGGACGCCCGCGACGACGTCACCGCCGCCCTGTCCCGACACACCGGCGCACCCATCACCGCGCTCGCCCTCGGCAAGCGCTGACCCCCTTTACCTCAGATTCCTGGAAGGAGCCAATCCGTGTCACACCCCAGAACCCACCTACAGCAGGGCGCACCGCGGACGCCGGCCGGCGCCAGCGACTGGCATGCCTGGTCCACGGCGTGGACCAAACACGTCCCGCTGCTGACCGGCCGTACCGACCTCACCGTCCTCGTCGCCCCCGGCGCCGCCGGCGACGCACCCGAATGCTTCTACCCCGACCTCCGCCGGATCGAGGTCGATGCCACCTACATCGCCGAGCGCCCCGACATCACCGACCCGGCCAAGGCCCGCCACAAGCGCCTCGTGCCCACCGGCTACGGGCTGCTCGTGCACGGCGCCGCGCACGCCGCGCACAGCCACTGGACCACCCCGCCCGGCACCCCGCCGATCCTCGCCGACGTCGCCAAGATGCTCGAGGAATCCCGGGCCGAAGGACGCCAACGCACCCGCCGCCGGGGCGACCGCCGATGGCTGCGCCACGTCGTGAAAACCCTCCTCGACCCCGACGACGCAGCCGTCGACGACCCATGGCACGCCGGACAACTCGCCGCCCTGCTGCTGGCCCGCGTCGACGCCCGCATCGTCACCAGCAAGGACGTCCGCCCCGTCCGCGCCGCCGTCACCGGCGTCCTCGGACGCAAACGCCTGCGCCAATTGCGTGACATCTGGCGCGAGGCCCAGATCTGCGACGACACAGACGCCGACACCATGATCTGCCTGGCCCGCCGCTGGTGTCAGGTCCTCGGCATCGACCCCGACCAGCAGTACGACACCCCCGTACCGGACGCCGGCCTGTTCCCCGGCCGCCTCGCCGCGGCCCTCGTCGACTACCTCGCCGTCGCCGCTGGTGTCACCCCGGCCGAGCACGCCGCATCAATGCTGTCCCGTCGCCACAGCCCACCCTCGGAGTGGGACCGCCGGGACCCGACCGAGCAGGAACACCGCGCGGCCCGCGACCTCGCCAACCGGCTGCGGCAGGCCCGCACCAGCCACCCCCAACCCGGCCGGCGGCCCTCCCCGATTCCACCCGGCCGGCTGCGCACCCGACACGCCATCACCGCCGACGCGCAAACCGCAGCCGGGCAACTGCCAACGGCCGCCCCGTGGCAGCAACGCGCCCACCTACCGCCCGAGAAACCCCGTCTGCACCTGGCGATCCTGGTCGACCTGTCCGGCTCGATGGACCGCTACACCGAGGCGATGTCCTCCGCGGCGTGGATCTTCGCCCACGCCGCCCGCCGCGCCGACGCGACGACCACCACCATCGGTTTCGGCGACCGCACCACCGTCCTGGTACCCCCACGCACCTACCCGAAGCAGGTGCTGCACATGCGCACCGACTTCGCCACCGCCACCTTCCCCGAAGCGGTCAAGGTCGCCGACCACCTCCTCGACCTGCGCCACGGCCGCACCCTACGGATGCTCGCCGTCGTCTCCGACGGCTACCTCGACGACATCCCCGCCGGCCAACAACTCGTCACCACCCTGCACCGCGCCGGCTGCGCCGTGCTGTGGCTACACCCCGCCGACCCGCCCACCGCGGGCGAGCCAACCGACCCGGACCAGATCTGGGGAAACACCTTCACGCACACCACCACCCTGACCGTCACCGACCCGGTCGAAGCCATCACCGCGATCGCCGACGCCACCGTCACGGCGCTCGCCCAGGCCTAAACCCCGGCCAGACCCGACCCGGCAGGGCGGCAAACCAGTCCCACCCCCGCGTGCGGCGCTGCAACGAGCTGCGGCCGGGCAGCGCCGCGCACGGCGTCTCACGAAGTACCCAGCCATGGGATCGCGCGGGCCGCCGCCGGCTTCCCGCCGCCGGTCCGCGACTTGACCATCCCGCCTCATCGAAGCGTGGATGCGTCGCGTCCCCGACTGGCCCTGACCCGACCGGGCGCGGACGCGATACGACGATGCCCATCACAAGGAGTTCAGCCCATGCGCTACGGCACCGACAGCGAATACCCCTTCGACACCGACAACCGTGCCTGGCGACGCCTCGGCGACGTCGCCAGCGAACACTTCGACGTCATCACCTGGAACCGGGACCCGGACGGCCGGCCGATCATGCTCACCCTGGCCGACCTGCACACCGGAGACACGATCACCCTCGCGATCCTCGACTCACTCGAGATCCGCGACCCGTACACACTGCTCGCCGTCCACACCGGCGGCGACCTCGCCGCGCACGGCCCCACCGGCGGCCCCGCCGCGGCCGACTCCCACGCGGCGACGCTCG
This sequence comes from Micromonospora inaquosa, assembly GCF_003857055.1. Taxonomy (GTDB): domain Bacteria; phylum Actinomycetota; class Actinomycetes; order Mycobacteriales; family Micromonosporaceae; genus Micromonospora; species Micromonospora inaquosa. The sequence continues at coordinate 8,634 of NZ_QGSZ01000147.1, forward strand.
CGCTCGACAGCACCGCCCTCGCCGCGACCCGGCCCACGCCGCTGCACGACCCCGCCGCCACGGCCCTGCCCGCCACCTGCTGGGTCGACCTGCCCACCGACCTCGCCGCGGCCCTACGGCCCGCACTCGACGACGCTCGCACCGCCGTCCTCGTGCTGCTCGACCGCACCGGTGGCCGGCTCGCCGCCGTCGGCCCGTTCCCCACCCACGCCGCCGCCGACACCTGGCAACCCGACGACGGACCCGGCCGCACCGCCGACCGGCTCATCGTGCCCCTGCACCCGGTCAGCATCCAGGAGGCCCGGCCGTGACCAGCACCCCACCGCTGGCCCGCCCCGCGCTCGCACCGATCGTGGCCGTCGACGTCGACGGCGTGCTCAACCCCGACGACCCCACCCACGCCACGGCGCTGGGCTACCAGCCGCACCGCTACGACGGGCCCGGCCCCGACGGCCGGCACGTCACCGACACCGTCTGGCTCCACCCCGACCACGGGCCGTGGCTGCGGGAACTGGCCAACCATGCCCAGCTGGTGTGGTGCACCAGCTGGAACCACCTCGCCGCCGAATGGATCGCGCCTCGGCTGGGCCTACCGGCCACCTGGCAGCACGTCCCCGTCCACACCGGCGGTGTCCGCTTCGGCCACCAGAGCAAACTCGGCCCCCTCTACGCCTGGGCCGCGCGGCGGCCACTCGCCGTCCTCGACGACGAGTTCGGCGGCAAGGACGCCTTCACCGCCGACCAGCGCACCGCCGGCGGGACGCCCACCCTGCTCCGCCCGGTCAACCCGTATCACGGGCTACGCCGCGCCGACATCGACGCGGTGCTGACCTGGCTGAGGCAGCTCTGACAACCGCACCGGCGCCCGCCCGGCGCCGGGCCATCCCGTTCACCCGGACTCGCGGGGCCCGCATCCATGGATGCGGGCCCCGCCCCGTGATGACAAGGAGTTGACGATGGACAGCACGTCCCAGCCCGCTGACGAACCGGCCACCGGTCGTCCAGGGCGGCTCAACGTCGGCGACCCGGACCTGCGCAAAACCCGCCTGCTCGCCCGCGAGTGCGCCACCTGCATCTTCAAGCCCGGCAACCCGATGAACCTCGAGCCCGGCCGGCTCAAGCAGATGGTGACCGCGGCGCGCGGCGACGCCGGCTACATCATCTGCCACTCGACCCTGCCGTACGCCGGGAGTGCGGTCCCGCCCGCGGTCTGCCGTGGATTCGCCGACCGCTACCGGACCTGGCAGCTCCAGGTCATGGAACGACTCTGGGGCTTCGTCGACGTCGAACCACCCGACCCTGACCCCATCCGTACGCCCGAGTGACCAGGAGACACCCACCATGCCGAACGTCGACGACGTTCTCCGACGCCAAGAACACATCATCGACACCATCGGCTGGGCCGTCACGCACGTCCTGCCCACCAACGACGACCCCGACACCACCACCCCGTTCGCCTACACCGTCGGACTCACCGCCCACCACCCCGAGCTAATCACCGCCGGGCTACCCCCAGAAGTCGCCCACAGCCTTCTCAACGACCTTGCCCGCCGGGTCTACGACACCGCCGAACGGTTCACCCACGACCAGCGCATCAGCGACCTCATCGCCGGCTACGACGCGATCATCATCGACGGCCCACCCACCCATGACCTGCTGCCCGGGATGGCGATCGCCCGCTACGGCCGTCACCAGATCCGCCTCCAGCAGCTCGTCTGGCCCGACCAACAGGGCCGGTTCCCCTGGGACAGCGGGTACAGCCTCGAGCCGCAGGCACAGCCACTGATCGCCCAGATGTAGCGACCACCCGGCGCCGCCCGGGGATCCGTACGCCCCCAGACAATCGCCGTGCTGGAATGCATCCTCGACCGTGGTGAGCCCCACTACGCCTACACCCGCACCTAAGGTGACGACGAGGCAACGCTGATGAACAACGGCAGCGGCGACGAGTGGGGGAGCGTGTTCACCGCCGAGGGCGCGATCATCCGTGTATCCGATCGGGAGTCGGCGATAACGCCCTACCGCAATCCGAACCGGGAACTGTGGCCGGAGTGTTCGACGGCATCCCGGCGGCGTTCCGTCCGCAGATCGAGGAACCAGCGTTCGGCGACGAAGGGGGACAGTTCCTCGCCACCGCTGCACGATGGCGGCAGTCCGGTGACGACCGCTGGAACGCCGACATCTGCAACATCACGGGCAATGTGGTTCGTGACAGCGCGTTGGCTTTCGCGTTGAACCGGCCCTCAGCGCTGGTTGGATCCAGCCCGAACGGTAGGCCGAACATCCGAGCAGAAGACCTGATCGGTGCACCTGCTCGGATGACCGGCTGTTCAGAAATGGTTACTTGATGGCACGACAGAGAAGAGCAGTTCAGGCAAGATCAGAATACATGGTGCGAGAGGACTACTTAGTGGAGATTCGTGCTCTTTCTGTTGTCCTGGCCGCCGGCCTGGCCCTGGCCCTGGGTGCAGCGACCGGAATCCTGCCGTGACGCCGGCGGCCGCGCCGCAGACCCCAACCGTGGCGTCCAACGCTCCACAAGTGCCACCCCTAGCGTCATCCTGGTCTCCCCGACGTCAACCGACCCACCGGGCAACGTCGTCGACATGGCGTGCGAGGACGAAGACCACGCCGACCATGAGTCGACATCTCACCGGCCGCAAGACCGGCCAGACTTCTCAGCGGCGTGGCCGCTGAAGCTCGTCTCGTGCGACTTGAGCAACGACCTAGGTCCGATGACCGAGTTGCTGCGCGAACCTGCGCAACCGGCTCTTCCGGTGCGCTGAGCGGACGGTAAGGAGGGCAGGGCGTGCATTCAGTGTCTGATGGCGGCGACGCATGGCATCGGGTTTACGAACGGTATCTCGTCGCGGTCGACCTGTGGAATGCTGGCGAACGAACTCCGGCGGTCCGAGAACGGCTCACCGACTTGGCACTCTCGGTAGTTGAGCTGGACGCGGCGCCGAGCCGTGAGACAGAGCTGGCACTGATCGACATCGCCCGGTCCCACGCAGGGCCCGAATTGCTGCCCCGAATCTCGGAGGTGCTGCGTCTCGCCCTACGCCGACAGCCTGACCACCCTCAAGCATCCGCTCTACGCTTGCGCATCCTGGCCGCCTCAACGACATTGGGGGCCTCACTCAGCTCAGACACGCGGCAGGAGCTGTGCGCCGTCGCAGCGGAGACGGCTGGCGCAACGCCTTTTGATCCGAAAGACGCTATGGTGGCGTTGTCGGTCGCACTCTTCCATGCTCAAAAAGAAACTGACGCGGAGGCGTTCGCCTCGGCGACGCAGATCGCGGAAGCGTTGTTGAAGCACACTCTCCCGCTAGCAACTGTGCGGTCGTGCATCGCCAGATACGGCGCAGTCGACCGAGTGCTGGGGGGAACTCATCCGAATCATGTCTCGTCGTCGGCGCGCCTGCTAGCGATTGCGCTCGGCGCCGCCGCCTCAGTCGAGGACGCTCAGCACCTATTGCATCTCAGTCTGGAGATACTCGACGCCCTACCGCGCCGAAGCCACGCAAGCGTCGACCTGCTGTCGTTCGCCGGCACTGTGCAGGAGCGCTTCGGCCCCATGACCGACGTTGGCCTCGCGGGTCGGCTGATAGTCGCTGAGCTCCTGACTGATCTCGCGACCGCGCAGCACGACCCGGCGTTGTGTGAACATGCCCTCGCCCTACTGCCCGCCGACGATCAACCACTCGATGACAGCCTCATCCCGATTTACATCGACACTATTGCGCGTGCTCGCACGGTCAAGTACCAGCTCAACAGCGACATGTCCGAGCTGCACCGGACGATTACCTTCGTGCGGGAGGCTGCCGACGGAAAGCGTGTGCGCTATGAGAACTCGCTAATCCTTCGGCGGCTCGCCATCCTTCACTTCTTTCGGTACCGCGCGCTGGGATATCTGCAGGATCTCAACGACGCCATCTGGTGCGGCGAGATCGTCCGCGCGAAGGGGCCCGACGACGATTGCTACGTTGACGCACTCGTAAACCTCGTCGCTGCGTATCGGCAGCGCTATTTGATCACCGAGAGTCGCGAGGCGCTGGAGCGCGGCACCGCGTGTGCCGAGGCCGTACTAGGCATTGCGGAAGCGTCGCCGCAGGCGCACCGGTCGGCTCAGTTCAACTTAGACGCCCTCCGCATGCACTTGAAGGCCGACTCTGACCCGGAGACGTCGATCCGTGAGCTGCTACAGCAGGCCGAGAAGGCCGGCTCGCGAGCCGAGGCTGCGCGCCGCGTGATGGCCGCCGCTCAGATTGCCCTCGGCGCGGTCGACAGCGCGAGGGATGATGAGAAGGCAGCGTCCCTCGCCCGGCTGCACGTTGACATCGCCGAGGCCCTTGTCCTCGCCGCCGTCGGCTTGGGCCACAGCGCACCAGAGCTTCCGTCGCTCCTGGTCCAGTTGTCCCGGCTCGCAAGGGCGATGGATGGCCCCGAGGGCGTGACGCACAGCGCCCTGCAGGCCGCGTTAACGCAGTGCGCCTATCGACCCCTCGAAGCCATCTCGATGCTAACCGCATGGGCAGACGGCCGATTTAGCCTTGCGGAGGCCCAACTCGTCACGGTTTTCCTGCCCCACCTCGTTCGCTCGTTGTTCTTCACGCAGCTCAACGTCAACGACGGACTGATAGCGTCACAGACCGGCGCTGAGATCGCTATCGACGTCGCCTTGGTCCTATCCCAGCACGGAGAGGTCACGCCGGCAGCTGGCCTACTCGAGTCGGCGGCTGGCTCGGTGATCAGGGAGCGGCTGAGGCTAATCGGCAACGAAGCTTCCGACGATGAGCTCACGCGTGCATTCGGTCTTCGCTTCCGCACCCTCACCTCCGGCACGGGCGACCGCCAACAGGACTTGGCCCAGTTCGACGAGTTCGTCGCGGAAATTGGTCCGGGCCGTGAGTTGTACCTACCGCGGGCTAGGACGTCGGTCGCCGAGTTGAGCCAACGCCTGGGCAGTGTCACCGGGGTAGTCTTGTCCTGCGGACGGCACGGCTCAGGAGCCGTGCTGCTCGGCGACGGTCGCAATAAACCTGCCTACGTTGACCTCCCCGACCTCAACCGGACCGCGGTCGAACATGCGCTCGCCGTCTATCGCCGAGCGAACGCCGAGCGCCGCACGCTGTTTTCGCAGTGGCTTCGGACGCTCGATGAAATTTCGGTGTGGCTCGGTCGGACGGTGTTCGAACCGCTCCTGCGCGAGGTACCGGCCGGTTCTGCGGTCGCGCTAGTGCCGTTGGGCGGGATCGGGGCGCTGCCCATCGCAGCGGCAACAGTCGGCGCGGGCTATTTGTGCGAGCTGTACGACCTGACGATCGCACCGAACCTCGAGATTGCCACGCGGACCTGTGTCGACATCCCGCCCGCGCACGAGGTGCTCGTCGTGTCCGCCCGCAGCCGCCCCGTCGGCGGCAGGCTGGAGCAGTTCGAAACCGAGGGCCGTCTACTGAGCTCGACGTTCACTGGCAGTCGACGGCTGGTGTTGCATCCGGGGCAGCGGGACGCACTCGTCACCGAGCTCCGGCGCCATACCTGGGCGCACCTGGCCTGTCACGCGCACAGCGATCCGTCGTACGTCGAGCGCAGCTATCTCGTGCTGGGCGAAGACGACGCTCTGCCACTGCGGCAGCTGGGGCTATCGACGTTCGAGAACACGCACGTGGTGGTGCTTTCTGGATGTGAGACGGGCGTGTCAACTGACTGGGCGCCGAGTGAGTTCTGGGGTATGACCGGCGCGATGTTGTCAGGCGGCGTGCGGCGCGTCCTGGCCAGCTCGTGGGCAGTCGATGACACCACCACTCTGTTGGTGATGCTGGAGATGTATCGACAGTTGAGGGCCGGGGTTGGCCATCATGACGCACTACGCCGCGCTCAGGAGGCTGTACGTCACGGGACCGTTCGTCCAGAATGGCTGCAGCACCTCGATGACTGGGAAGCCGCTTGGATCACGTGCGGTGGTGCGAAACATCCCTACTACTGGGCGTCTCATGGCTGGTACGGCTCGGCCGTCACGGCGCTCGGCGAGGAGTAGAACGTGGACGGCGAAGATGGCGGCGTCGAGGCGTGGCTGGTCTTGGAAGACGCAACCTCAGAGGAGTTGACAGGGACTTTCGCCGACTTCCGCTCTCGCGGCATCGAACTCGCGCGCCTGCCCGTAGAACGTACGGTTGCCCCAACCGAAGCCCTGATCGCGGCCGGCATCGTTCTGGCGTGGGCCGGCACACTGAGCACGGTGGGTGCTTCCGTTGCCTGGATCATCAACCGATTCCGCCGCGGCGTGATCGTCGACGCCCGTGGCCGCCAAGTGCGGATCTCGCCTTCGCGCGCGCTTCCATTGGGCCAGGTAATTGTGCTCGGCCCGGACGGAAAGATGGAGATCCGGGAGGAGCAGGTCGCGAAGGCGTTGCATGACATCGCGCAGGCCAAACGGCTATAGGCCGTCGATGAGCGCGCGCCACTCGGCCGCGTCGCTCGGCGGGACGACGTTGTTCGCGCTCATCCCTGTGCGTTCATTCACGCTGTCGAAGCACCGCTGCAACTCTGGTACGACCCGCTCGGTGCGGGTGGCGACGGCATGGAGCTCGCCGACCAGCCAACGGCAAAATGGGTTGGGCTCCGCCTCGCCGACCAACTCAACCCAGGCAATTGTCAGGTACGCCACCGTAGCGAATGGCACGCCGTGGATCAGTGCTGTACGCACAGCTTCCTGGCAATGCTGTTGGGCCTTGTCTGGCCGGCTGTCCAACATTGCTGACCGCGCGGCGTGGAATCTGATCTGGTGCTCGCTGAAGGACAGCTCCCACTCGCCCGCCGCACCGCCGTGCTCTGCGGCAAGGTGCGCACTCGCGCCATAGGCCACCTCGGCAGCCCGGTACCGTCGCAGGTCGTCCATCCACATGCCAGCAGATGCCAGCAGCAGGTGCAAGGCGAGGATGCTGAACGGCGGCTGCGAGTTCGCGTCATCGACAAGCACTGGGGACATGTATCCATTCTGGCTGGTTCAGTTCAGATGCGCACCCACAGAGGCTAGCCTCGTGCCAGACGCCTACCGACGGTGCGCGTTGGTGGCCGTGGCTGCGCACATGCATCAGCCTCTTGGCACCCGGAACGCCTCACGGGTGTTGAAGGATCAGGCTGGCACCCAACCGCAACCGACGGGGCGGCTGCTGCTCTCCAACGGCCGCAGCAACGTCACAGCCTTCAAACGTGAGCAGTACGCTTTTCGGGAAGGTCGGACGCACGCAATTCGGCAGAATTGGGTGTTCGGTGCCCAGACGGCTCGTGACGCAACGTCACGCCTGGTCGGCGGCATTTGCGTGCGTCCGGGATCGCGATGGTCATCGGATGCAGTCGATCGATTACCGCGACCACGTGCAGATTGCCGTGGCCGAGTTCGGTATACGGCAAGCCTAGACTACGCGCCATGGAAGGAATGGCGTAGCTCCTGCTGTGCCCGTGCGCGTTCTTTGTGCTGCTGCTCTTCGCCGCGACCGTGATCCTCTGGTTTCAAAGCAAGCCGGGCAGCCGATAGTTGAGCCGGCCGTCGGGAGCCAGCGCTGTCGCGCGCGGACCTGGGCGCTATCAGGCGAGAATCCAGAGCTCGGGACGAGGCGCGATCTTCCTACTCATCGTCCGAGTCCTCATCGTCACCGGGGCACAATTTTTGCTGCATCCGGCTGTACCGGCGCCGGTTTCGGCAGCGCTTCCAGGCCGACCGAGTCGAGCGCGCCGTGCAGGCTTTCCCCCAGCTGCTGGCGCCACAGCCCGCTTGCCCTGGTTGTAAGCAAGCTCGGCTGCAGCGCCCCCAGCCGCACTTCTGCGGTAGTAGCGGCCCCAGATCTCGGCCCTGCGGTAGTCGCCTTTGTTGTTGTCGATGCGAACGACCCAGTAGACGTTGCCGACCTTGCCGACGGTCCAGTAGGCGCCGTCGGAGGTGTAGTCGCGAGCCATAGGCGCACCTTAGGGGAGCCGATGTCTGTGCGGATCCAACGAATTACCGCTAGCCAGTGGGCCAATGCTCCGGTTAGGGAAGAGTGCACTCTCGTCGGCTGCCGGCGAGGGCAGCCCGAGACCTGAGAGGGTGGTTCGGTAGTTCATGTCCGATGTGGGTTTGGTGTAGGTAAGACGTGCTGTTCGCGGGCTACGTGGATGGCGTCGGCGAGGCGAGAGTGAATAGGCCGGCCTCGGGTTCGGTCAGGATCTGGCGGGCGACGAGGCGCTTGAGCTTGGCTCGGAGCCCTTCGGTGTCCTTGGCGGTGACGCCGGTGTCGAGGGCACGGCAGATGTCCTTGGCGCGCATCGGTCCAGCGGCGGTGTGGAACACAGCAAGGATCTGCTGGTAGGCGGGGCTGGCGACGGTCGCGTCAGCGGGTGCCGCCGGGTCGGCGTGGCCGGTCAGATTGAGCAGCGTCTTGCGGGTGATGGCGAGTTCAGCCAGTTCGGTCTCGGCCGTGGTGAGCTGGTCGGTGAGGATGCCGATCTGCTCGCGAAGCCGTTCGACGGTGACGCCGGCGGCGGTTTCGCGTTCAGTGAGCAGGTCCAGGACCGGCAGCCGGGTCACCGTTGGTGGCCCGGGTCGCGCCAGGACGCGGTGCTGGTGCCGGTCAGCCGGCGGACCAGGTTCGCCGTCGAGGCCCACCAGGTCCGTGACACCGCCGAGGCGGGTCGGCTCTCGTACTCGCGGACCAGACGACGGTGCAGCATCAACGTGCCGTTGGTCTGCTCCACCACCCACCGGCGTGCGATCGGCACGAACCCGGCCGTGGTGTCGGACCGTTTGACTTGCTCGACGTCGATACCGTTTACCGCGCCGTGGATCTGCACGTCGTCTTTGAACCCGGCGTCGACCCACGCCTTGGTCACCGTCGGGGTGTGCGCCACGACGTTGTCCAGCAGTCGCACGCCGATTGCGTTGTCGGTGACCGACGCCGCGGTGACCACCACCGCGATGATCAATCCCAGGGCATCCACGGCCAGGCCCCGCTTACGCCCCGGCACCTTCTTCGCGGCGTCCTTGCCGGTCGTCGCGGCCGGCACGTGGTTGGCCGCCCGGATCGACTGGGTGTCCAACACCACCGCCGTCGGATCCTCTCGGCGGCCGGCCTTCTCCCGCGCCTGACAGCGCAGCAGATCATGAATCACCTGGTCGGTGCCGTCATCACGCCACAGGGCGAAGTAGTAGTACGTCGCGGACTTCGGCGGCAGATCGTGCGGTAGGTACGCCCACTGGCAACCGGTCCGGTTCTGATAGAAGATCGAATTCACGATCTCCCGCAACTCGTAGCGACCCTGATGCCCGGAGACCGACGGGTGCCGGTCTTTCCACGCCTGCAGGAACGGTCCGACCACCGCCCACTGCTCATCGGTCAAGTCACTCGGATACGCCGCACGCTCACCCATGATCAGCCCAACGCGGCCCAAGCCTCACCGGTTACGACCACCGCTCACATTCACATACCGAGCCAAGCCCACAAAGGACAGAGGCTACCGAACCACCCTCTGAAGCAACAGTGACGCCGACCAACCTACTCGCCTACGTGGCCGTGGGCAGCTTCCTGCTTGTCGTAGACGCCTTTCTCGGCGATCGGGTCCGAGTCCATGGCGGAGGGATCCTGCTCACGGCCTGAGTGGCGCTGCGAAACAAGCCTCCGCGGGTCGAGCTTCTTGAGATCGACGCCAGCCGCCATGGCAGCTGCGCTGCTTACGGCAACGCCGATCGCGAAGCCGATCGCCAGGCCCTTGTGCAGGCCGATCTTCTCACCGATGGCTCGGCCGATGTCTTCGCCGAGGGCTAGGCCCTCTCCCACCCCCGTGTGGTGCCCGGCGCCCCACGCCGCATTACCCATGCCAGTCCCCTCCCAGATGCCGGTAAACGAGGAAAGCTTAGCTGCGGACCGCCAACTGCTCATCAGTCCTCGACGGGCCAGTTGGTTGCCGGCTCCGCATCAGTGCAAACAACAATTTTTCAACGCGCGCTCATCGGTCGTAAACGGATGCCGCGTGGAGTTGTCCACTGAACGCCCGTCACGCAACGTCATCGACCGGGCATCCCGGTCAGTCGCACAACCGTTAAGGCATCCGACCATCAAGAGTCGCCTGCCCCGGTGCAGCCTTGCACGTCAAGCCGTACCTGTCTCTGCACGGGATCCGGTACGCCGACAGCAGCCTGATACCGCTGAGCAGCAACGAAATCCGTCGCCTGTTCGCTTACCTCGTTTCGACCATCCCTCGCAGAGGGCCACAACCTGCACTGGTCTCACTTCCGCAGTGTTAGCCCACCTGCGGGCTCTCGAGTAGCAAGTGCGACTCTTTCGTCGTTTGTCGCGCGGGCGTGGCGCCTGTTGACATCACTCGCTGTGGCTCGCCCGTTAGGCGGGGCCGGGCTGGCGGCGGGTCCGTCGCCTGGCGATCCCCGGTCGGCGAGGGTAGTCCGGCGGAAGGTATCGGTAGACCGATCGCAGTGACTTGCCGATCCTCTCGGCGAGCAGTTCAGGGTCCAGGTTTGGCTCCTTGTGCAGCCAGTAGGCCACTGCCTGCGCGGTTCCCCGGGGCACTTCCGACTCTTCGTCGTCGCTGGCGTCGTCGACGGCAGCACCCTGATCGCCGCGGTCCGCCTCCTCGTCGGCGTTCGCTCCGAGGACGTCCTTGTCGTCCATGGTCCTGTCTGCCGGGCCCGCGACGCCCGGATCGTCCTGGGATAGAGCTTCAAGCGGGCCAGCATCGCGGCTCTCGGCGATCTGCTGGTGGCTCCTCGGCGCCGGCGCAAGGTTCTCCGCTGGCTCTGGTTTCGGCTCCTGCCGGTTATCGCGAGGCGTGTCCGCCACCGACGCGTTGGTCGCTCGCGGCGGGGAGGGGGCGGGCTCAGGTGCCGGTGGTGCGTCGGCGAGGCGCTCTCGCCTGAACCAGTGACGGCGGTGACGGAATCTATGAGCCGTCATGATCCGCTCCGGCGCGAGGTCAGCGGCCAGGAGCGTAGTCAGCCCGTTGTAGTCGGCGGTGGCCGCGAGGCGTGCGGCGATCTCGTCCAGGTCGTACACGTGCACGGCGATGTCGGCGGTGGTGGGGTCTACGGCGGTTCTGATCTTGCGATGGAGGACCTTGGCGATCGCGGTGTCGCGGCGTCGGCGGGCGATCGCGGTGCGGGCCACGGCGAGGGACTCGTACAGGTCGAGGCCGTCGGCTTTGGCGATGGACCGCGCCCGGGAGGTGACGATGGGGTGGCAGATCCAGTGCCCGAACGCCTCGTAGGCGGGGGGTGTGGGTGGCAGGCCCCCGGTGACGCGTAGTCGGTCGCGGCGCTGGTTGCCGGCGTGCATCAGCCAGACGAGGTATCCGAGGGCCGACATGCCCGCGTAGAAGCCGCCAGCTAGGTGGTCGGGGTGAGCGGCCCAGTTGAAGGTGACGGCTCCGGCGGCGATCGCTGCGGACAGCAGGCGTGATCCGATCGCCCGCTCACCGAGCCGGCGTCGTACGTCGGCGTTGGTCATCACGACCACGCCGCCCAGTTCGAGCGCCGCGACGGCCGGGACCGCGACGGCCACCGGGACGCCGAGTGTTTGGACGGCGCCGGTGACTTGTCCAACGAGGGCGACCAGCAGCACCAGGACGTAGAACACCTGGCGTATCCAGGCGGCCTGCCGGACTGCTGTGGCCAGGTCGGCGTCCACCGCGTCGAGGGTCGTCGGGGACGAAGTTTGCCGGTGCGTCGACCCGCCTTGAGGGCTGCTGGCGGGCTCAGGGTGGCCGATGAGTACGGCTGCTCGCAGGGGCCGATCGGTGCCGTTGCGGTCCCAGCCTGTCGCCTGCGGGCCGTCGCCGCCGCTGTTGGGCTGATCGTGGAGGCTGCTACGACGTGTGTCGGGTGCCGTCGAAGGGTCCGGCGTCATGGGTGAAGTCCGTTGTAGTGAGAGTCGGTCTTCCCGGTGGGCTTCTGCCGGCGCAGGTCGTCGATGAGTTGGTCGGCGAGTCTGAGGGTGTCCTCGCTGGGTTCGGCGTCGATCTCGTCGAGGCGCAGGGTGAGGGCTCGGCGTAGGGAGCGGATCTGCTCGAGGTGTCCGAGTGCGGCGTGGGCGCGCATCGCTTGCTGGTAGGTGGCTTCGGCGTACGGGTCGTGGCGCATGGCGGCTTCGAGGAGGGCTAGGGCTTGTGTCGGGTCGGGGGTAGCGGCGGCGAGGGCGAGGTGGGCGTCGAGGGCTTGGCGGCGGATGCCCTCGCGGTATGCCTCGATCCATTCGTAGTCGAAGCCGTCGGCGAGTGTGCCGTCGTAGGCGTTGACGGCGCGCTGGAGTGCGGCGGTGCGGTCGGTGTCGGTGGTGGCGAGGGCGGCGTCGCGCAGTGCGGTGCGCATGCGCCACAGGTCGGTGTCGAGGGCGTCGCGGTTGAGGGCGTAGCGGCGGGACGGGTGAGTGAGGTAGGTGGCGGGTCCTCCGGTGAGGAGGAGGGTTTTGCGTAGTGCGGATACGTAGGTGTGCAGGCGGTGTGGTGCCTTCGAGGCGGGGGCGTCGGGCAGCAGGTCGTCGAGGATGTTGTCCTGTGCTGCCTCGCCGTCTTGAACGATGAGGTAGACCAGCAGTTCGAGGGCTTTCGCGCGCAGCGGCGTGGTCGTGTCCATGTCCACGATGCGGGCCCCGCCGAGCACTCGAACGTCGACGCGTCCGCCGGTGGTGCAAGGCCGGTCGTCGCCCGCCGGATGCAGTTCATCTCCGGCGGGATCGCGGCGCTCGTGCAGGTGTGCAGCGGCGGAATGCTCCGGTGTGGGGTTCGGCTCAGGCGCGGCGCCGACCAGCCTGTCGGGGCCGCCCATGTCAGTGTGTTTGGGCAAGTCGGTGATGACCGCGCTGGCTGCGGCCGGCCGTGGTCCCTGACCTATGACAGGGCGCGGCGGTGAGGTCGATGCCGGTGCGCACGGCTCGCTGCGCTGCACTTCGGCGAGAAGGTCGGCTCTCTGGGACGGGGTAAGGACGTTGAGGCGACCGGCGTTGGCGGGGCGCGGGTCGGGCTGCGGGGCAGCCTCGTTGTCGCTCGGGGGTGTCGAACTGCTGTTTTCGTCGAGGTGCCTGCCGATTGCGGGTAGTGGTATGCGCTGCGCGGATGCCGGCGGTTGAGGCTCGCCGGTATGGGACTCGGCGAGGAGCCGTAGCAGTTCGGTGGTCTCGCTGCGGTTGATGACGCTCAGGCGGCCGACGGCGGAAGGACAGCTGTGCTGTTTCGCGTCGTGCTTAATGATGCTGGTGGAGCCGTCTTCGGCGACGAGGATGGTGTCGCCATCGGGCCAGGCGCCGAGCAGGACGCCGTGGATGTCGAGTCGGTGTCCTTGCGTGAGCAGTGCGGCGATGCGGGTGCGCTCATGAGCAGCGGTGGGGGCGGCGATCAGCACGGTCGGCGGTACGGGCTCGGCGATCGGGTCTCGGTCCCGCAGGTCGGCGATCGTGTCGACCTCGTAGTCGCGGCACATGCGTGCGCGGTGCAGCGTCTGCTCCTCGATCAGCGTCAGGGCGTCGCTGAGTCCGCTGGTGATGGTCATCCGCGGGGTGTCCGCCAGTGTGGTTGTGGTGGTGTCTAACAGCGTGGCGAGGGTGTCGGAGGCGATGACAACGTGGTGGCGGCTATCGGGGTCATCTGGTCCGCCGGCGGCGAGGGCGGACACCAGCACGCCTCGGGCCGCTGCCTCGGCTCCGGGCCCGATCAGACCGAGTCCCGCAGACGGACACACCTCGATCAGCGGGCGGGTCGGCGCGGGTATAGGCGGCTGCGACTCGTGCGCCGTGAGCTTGGAGGTGTCGTCGTCGGCCGCGTCTGCCGGGCCCGAGTCAGTGTCCACGACGGGTTCGTCGAGCGGAGGGTCGAGGTCGGGGCGAGGGTCAGGAATCGTCTTCGTGCTCGGTGTCAGGGCCCGTAGGCCGCGACGGATCCGGGTGACCACCGCCGGCATCGGTTCGACGCTCGGGTCGTCGAGGTGTGGGCGCGCGGTGGGTTGTCGGGGGGTGTAGCGGCGGCGGCGGTGTGCCCAAACGAGGGCGACCACGGCGAGGACTGCGGTGGCGAGTCCCATGTCGAGCCAGCTACCCGTGCCGAGCGACACACCGGGCTGAGGTCGCGGCGTTGGGGCGGTTCGGTCGTCGGCGGTGCGAGTGGTGGGCGTGGCAGCCGGTCCCGACGCCGAAGCATGGTCGGTTGGCGCAGATGTGGGCGCTGGCGCGGACTCCACGACGCCGTCGTCGGTGCCCGTTCCGGTCGGGCTGCTGGACGATCCTGAGGGAGCTGATGTCGTCGGCGTTGGGGCAGGCGCCGGTTGGGGCGAGGGGCGTGGTGCTTCGACCGTGGGAGGTAGTCGCAGTGTCCAGCCCGGGTAGATGAGGTCAGGGTCGCGAAGTGTCCCACCGGTGTGGGGGAAGCGAGTGCCACGGTTGGCGATGAAGATTTCGGGCCAGCGATCCGCGTCGCCGAGACGGTCCTGGGCGATGCGGGACAGCGTGTCGCCGCGCCGCACCGTGTAGGTGTGCTTGGCCTGGTCCCTGCCGTTGGCTGGTGAGGTGGTCTGGTCGTCGGCTTGGGCACGCGCGGTGGCTGCTGGGCCCTGCGGTGCATGGGTCGTCTCCGCGGCGGCGGTGGTGGTGGTCGCGCTGGCGTGGGCGGGTGTCGCGGTGGCCGCCGTGCTGACGGCGGTCGCTCCCAGGACAGCCGCCGTGATGCCCTGCAGCGGCCCGGGCATGTGCAGCCGTGGCAGTCGCCGTGACATCCGGGCGGCCTGGGCGTACAGGCGGGTCGTGATGGCGGCGGCCAGCAGTCCCCACAGCAGCCACGCCGCGAGGTAGGCGATGCCGGCGAGGAAGCCGCCGCTGAGGGGCTCCTCGACCCAGCCGCGGAGCAGGGGCGTCCACGAACCCTGCGGGCGTGGCCACCTGCCGACGCGGACGAGTGTGACCGGGACAGCGACGACCAGCAGCGTGGCCGCCGACGTGTGAGCGGCCGAAGCGACCCTGGACGTCATCGCCCCTCCCTTGCTGCGGTGTGCGGGCCCCGGACGCCGACCGGCACCGAGCTGGCTTGGCGGCGCCGTGAAACGTTGGCCGCGAATCGACCGTAGGGCGAGCGGCAGAAGACGACGCGGTTCCGCTGGCTGACAGGACCTCACACGACCTCACACGACCTCACAACCCCAGCTCACAGGCAGTCGAGGGGAGTCGAGGCGGTGCGACCGGCGGCCTCTGCTGAGGCCAAGACGCGCCTATTAGCAGGACGAGCTGGCTGCCTTGGACCGAGCACGGGGGCAGCCGAAAGCGGAAACGGAGTCGAAAGCGCACGGCGGTAGCCCAGTTCGGGCTTTCCCGAGCCGAGTTACCCGTGCGCTCGGAGCGGGCGGCGTTACCGGGTGGGGATGACGGGATGGTCCCTGAGCGTGGCTGTCGTGAGAGCCGTCTCGGTGGGGAGGTCGCCCGCTGCGGCGAGACGACGGGCGTAATCCTTCCGCAGGTGGTCGGCCGCGTCGTGGTCGCCGAGGGTGATGAGTGCGCTGACTGCGCGGGTGTGCAGGTCGGCGTTGTATGGGTCGATGCGGATGCCGGCCTGCAGCCATGCCAGGGCTTCACGGGCGTCAGGGCTGGCGCTGGCGAGAGCCGCGTGTGCGTCGATGACGTGCCGGCGGGTCGTCTCGCGGATCGGGTCGAGCCAGGGCCAGGTCCGTCGGGCGGCGAGGTCGCCGGGGTAGGCGTCGATGACGGCCTTCCAGGTCGTCGCGTCGGTGGCGACGGCGGTGGTGGCGTCGCGGACCGCGTGGTGGAAGCGCCACAGGTCGACGGTGACGCCGCTGGGGTCGAGGCGGTACCGGTCGTCGCTGTGCTCGATGAGGGTCACCCCTGCCGTGGACCGGATGGTGGCCCGGAGGTCGCTGAGGGTGGTGTAGAGGCGGCCGGTAAGCGAGCGGCGGGGCAGGCCCGGCCAGATAGCGTCGGTCAGCTGTCGGGTGTCGGCTCCGTCGGGGTGGGCGGCGAGGAACACGAGGACCTGGAGCGCAGCGGTACGCCGGATCTCCACCGGGTGGCCGTCCAGCAGCAGTGTCGGTTCGCCCAGCACGCGAAGCTGAAGGCGTCGTGTGTCGTTGCCGGAGCGGACGAGGTGGTCCTGGGCGGCGGCGTCCCACTGCGGGGACCGGCCTGCCAGGGAGGGGTGGCGCGACCGGCCGGAGGTGCCAGGCTGTGGCGGTGCCGGGTCGGGGTGGGCGATGACGGTGAGCAGGTCGGTGGCCGTGACCGGGGTAAGGACGCACATCCGTGGCCCGGCGGGCCCGCTGCCGTCCTGGTGGTGGGTGCGCCCGGACGGGTTGACCTGCCATGTCTGGCCTGCCGGGAACCGTCCAAGCACGGCCACCGCGGCGGAGGTAATGGCCAGAGTCGCCAGGGTCTCGGCGTTGTCCGTAGCGGACGCCGCATCGACGATGAGAGTTGGTCCGGGTGAGCCGGAGCCGTCCTGGGTGTCTCGTTGTGCCTGGTCTCCGCCGAGGCCACGACCAGGGTGGTCTCTGGAGAAGAACCCCGTTGCCTGCCCGAGGTTGTCGATGACGGCCAGCCCTGGCAGGCGCGGACCCAGCGTTTCGGCGGTGGGGCCGAGCAACCCGGCCAGGACGGATCGGGTGACGACCACGGACACTGCCGGGTGATGACGCCCAGCTAGGAGGTTGGTGACGAGCAGGCCTCGCGCCGCGTCCTGCGCCCCCAGCCCGGTGAGACCGACCCCAGCTCGGGGGAAAGCTCCGCTAACGGTTGGCCGGTCGAGCAGCGACGAGCCCGCCGATGCGGCGCCGGGTTCGCTAGGTGGTGGCGTCGGATCGGCGAGGGCGGCTTGCACGGCCGCCACTGTCGGGGGCATCGGCGCCAGGTCCGTGTCCTCGCGGCTCGGTGGACCGGGCGGGCGGGGCCGGTAGGAGCGGCGGCGGCGTAGCCACACCAGCGCCGCCGCGGCGCTGACCTGCTCCGCCACGTCGCGCGGCAGCCAGCCACCGGCGACGCTGATCCCTGCGTCGGCCAGGACGTCGCCGTCTGGTGGCGTCAGGTTGCCGGCCTCATCCAGGGTTCCTGCCGCTATCGGCTGCGTGGGCGGCGATGGCGGTGCGGTGATCGCGTGGGAGCTGACGCCGAGGACGGCTGCACCGGCGATGCCACCGGCGGTGGCTTGCAGGGGTGTCGGTAGCGGCATGCGCCGCAGCCACGACACGGTCGCGCTCAGGCGGGTCAGCACCCGAATCGTGACCGTGTAGGCGAGCAGGAGCCACACCAGCCAGGCCGCGATGGTCAGCGCGGCGGTGAGGGTCTGTTCGGTCAGCGGGTTCTGCACCCACTCGCGGGCCTGCGCGGCGGTCGGCCACCCTTGTATGGGTGCTCCGACCAGTGACAGCAGCACGATCGGAGGGCCGGCCAGAAGGGTGAGGACGAACAGCAGCGACATCAGCTGCCGCGGCCACCGCATGTCACCCGCCTCCACCCGGTGACATGTCCGCCCGAACCGGGCCAGTGGGCGGTGCGGTGCGGGCGGGCGGTGCGGGGCGCAGGACACGGGTCCAGAGCCGAGTAGCCCACCAGGTCGCGACGGCGATGGCGTAGATGACGCCGAGCATGCCGGCGGCCCGTCTACTGACGATCGCCGCGAAAATCACCGCTAGCGGGGCGGCGAGGATGAGGCGGAACATCAAAGGTGTCACCACTGCCATGACCACGGCGACGCCGAGGAGGAGACCGCCGACGCGGCCGGCAATGTCGATCCACAGGATCCGGTCCGGCCACCGGTCGGCGGTCAGGGAATACTGGATCAACCCCATACCGAGGGTGGCGGCGACGATGGATCCGCTCGGCGCGGCCAGCAACGCCGACCAGCCGCCGTGCGGGGCACGCCACTGCCGGGCGGCGACGACCGCCATCGCCACGGCCATCACCGACACCGGCGCGATCGGCCACAGCGCCCACTTCAGGTACGGGCCGACGGGCACACCGAAGTATTGGCTGGTGACCACCGCGTACAGGCCAGCGATCGCCGCGCCGAGGGACACTGCGGCGAGGATCCCGACGCTGACCCTTCCCCCTTCGGTTCGGGTGCCGGGGGTGGGGCTGCGGGCGGCGATCAGTGAGCCGAGGACCGTGCCCGCGGCCAGGCACGCCAGCAGGGCCATCACGGCCGCCATCGTGAACTCGCCCCAGTTCACACTGACCGAGTAGTACACACCGAGCACCCCATGCTCCTCGGCGGTCAGGAGGCACTGCCAGATCAGGGCGAGCGACGCGAAGCCGGGTACCGCGATCGCCGCCGCTCGGCGCACGGGCGGCACCGGCACCTCCACCCGCTCGACCGTTGCGGTATCGACGGCGCCGACGTCAGCGGCGCCCCTGGCCGCGACCAGCCACGGCTCGGGCACGACTATGGGTGCGGCGCCTGTGTGCTCGGCGATCGCCGCCGCTAGGTGCGGTAGCTGGGCGCTGCCGCCCACACAGTAGATACCGGCGAGGTCGCCGACCGTGAGCTCAGCGGCGGCAACTGTCTCCTGGATCAACTGCGCCACGCGCCACGCCACCGGCCGGACGGCCTCATCGAGCATCGCGCTGCTCGCTATCACCGGCGGCCGGTCCGGGAGCGGAACCGTGACAGCCGGATGGCTCACCAACGCTTCCTTGGCCACCCGAACACTGTCCGCCACCGACGCGCGCAACGCAGCGTGGCCCTCTCCCGCGGACGCGCCGATGAGGGCGTCGGCAAGCGCGTGATCAACTGCCGCGCCGCCGGCCGCCGCGTCAGCGAGAGTCGCGAGGACCTCAAACCCGGCCGGCCCTCGGCGCAGCACCGTCACCTCCGCGCCAGCGCCCACATCACACACGACGAGGAACGCACCGACCGGCACCCGCACACCGGTGGTGAGCAGGTACTCGGCGACTGCCACCGGGGCCTCCACCAGACGCGGTTGCGGCAAGCCCGCTCGGTGCGCGACCTGCCGCATCCAGGTCCGCCGCCGTGGCCCCCACCCCGCCGGGACTACCACCCGCACATCCCGTACCGGCTGACCGACGACCCGCTCGGCTTCGGCGGCGACCCGGCGCAGCGGCGACGCCGCCGCCTCCAGCGCGTCGCCGCCAGCGTCACCTGTTGTCGCGTCCTCCACCGGATGGCGCGGGCCCGGAATGAACGCTGCGGGCTGCCCCGCCGCCTGTCCGTTCGCGGGCATAGATGACGCGCTGTGTAGGGGTGGATTCCCGTCGAATGACAGCACGTGCGCGCTGCCGTCGGCCCACGCCAGGACGGCTTGGGTGCCGGCGCCGCCACAGTCGATCGACAACCGCGCTTCCCCCGACCCCATGTCCATAGTCAAACATGAGGATCACATTCACGTCACCTGTCAATCACTCACCGACAGCAGAGGCCAGCCGAAACCGCACCAGCGTCACCGTCCGCCGAACCGCCGACGAATCTCCTCGAGGAATCCTCGTGGTCAGGCCGTCTCCCGCCTGCGTGCCTCTTGCCAACGACACCAACACGCATTGGATGGAACCGTGAAGCCCTCGAACACACCCGCCCACCCCACCGACGGCATCGCCCGCACATGGACTCGTACAGTCCTGACAACCGAACCCGCCGACCACGACACCGCCGAAGCCGCAGCCCACGCCGCCTACCGCACCGCAGGCAAGCCCGAGCCCACACAGTTCATCTGGTGCCCGTCTCCCTGGGCCGCACTCGAGCTCATCAGGAGTTTCCTCGAAGAAGGGCAGGCTCCACTCGTCAATGCCGTGCGTCGCGCGGTGTTGAACCAGGCGTTGTCCGCAGCCCGCACCCCACTCATCGATCGAGCCAGCGACACTGACCGTTTCAGCGCCTTCGGCGAGTTCCACTCCCACTTCGAACGCAAGGGGTTCTACGGCGAGCAACGCTACGACGGCATGGACGAGCGCTACGACCTGATGGAGCGCCCCTACCGGTGCCCACCGGTCCTGCCGTCCGAGCGATCGGCGCTGCGGCCCGTGCTTCACGCCGTGCACCAGACCTACCGGCACGTCCTCAGCCCTGCGTGGTCGGCGATCGACCGCGCGATCAGCGCCGATTACACGCTCCAACCGGCCTGGTACTGGTCCGACGAGCACGGGCTCGTCGACCAGAACGACGAGGCCCGTGCCGTCGTCCGCTACAGCACACCCGGGCTCAACGACCGATTCTTCGACCCGGCCTGGTGCTTCTACCCCGACCTCATGGTCATGGCGGCCATCGACACCTACCGCAGAGTCTTCGATACGGACCCCGGCGCCGCCTGGCAGGGCTGCCGCGACGTCGCGCTCACCAGCGGACCCTGGTGGCCCTTCCCCGAAACCGTGGTCATGAGCGAGCGACCCACCCTGCTCACACTCGACGAGCAGGACCGTCTCCATGCCGACGACGGGCCAGCTATGCAATGGCCCGACGGTCACCACGTGTGGGCCCATGACGGCGTTCTCATCGACCCGCCTCGCTCGGGGTCGTCAACGAGCGGCGCATGATCCCAGAAGCCCGTATTGATCAGCTGGATATCCACAGGCACCTGAGTTGTCCACAGCTAATGCGATCAGGCATTGATCGGCTGGACCACCACTGCTGAAGTACCTCCGCGGGGACGACGCCACGTCCCATCCAGCGACGAAGGAGCGCAGCCATGACCCGGGGTGGACGCAGCCGATCACGGCGCACCGACAGGCCGACACCACTGGAGCACCTCGCCGGTGTCACCGGCCTGATCGGCGCGACGGCCGCCCTCATCGGCGCCGTCGCCGGGCTGCTGACAGCCGCCGCCACACTGACGGTGAATCGCTGATGCCCGCCGTCGAGGCATGGCTGCTCGGCGGCCCTGCCGACGGCCGTTTCACCCACGTTGAGGTTGACGACGACGGGTCCCTTCCGCAGGCCATCGTTCTGCCGCAGAGCGGCGCCTACCTCGGTGCCCGCGATCATCCCAGCCCGCCGGTGCAGCACCGCTACCTGCGCTGCGCCGGCGAGGTCGACCCGCCGACCTTCCGCTACGACGGCCCTGTCCCCCAGGACCAGTGAGGTCGGCGTGGGCTGCCGACCGACTTAAGCCGCGGCGGCCCGTGTTCCGACCAGAGAACGACACCACCCCATCCCGGCCGTCCCACTACCCAACATCATCCGCTTATCGAACGCTTGTACGATTCACTGGTGGAGGATGTGGCGGCGCGCTGGTGGAACGGGATCTGGGGTCGCCTGGGCCGCCGAGACGTGTGGCTCACCCGCGAGGTCCGGTGGAAGGTCACCGCCCGAGCCGGCGACAGCGAGACCGGCCGAGTGCTGCGGTGGGAGTTCGACACCGAAGACGAGGCACTCGCCATGGTCAAGCGTCTGCTCACCGCCGACGCGGGCGGCCAGTGGCGCAAGCAATCCGGCGACAGCCAGCCGCCACAGCAGACCTAGCACCCGGCTTCGGTCTGCGCCTCGAGGCGCAGACCGAAGCCGGATCACGCTCAGGAGCTACAGGTGTTGAGCATGCTTTGCAGGGCGGACTTCTCCGACGACTGCAGGGTCAAGCTCCAGCTGTACTTCACGGTGATCCACATCTTGCTGTAGGTGCACCGGTACGACGACAGAGGCGGCTGCCAGGTGGAGGGGTCCTGATCGCCCTTGGACTGGTTGACGTTATCCGTCACCGCGATCAGCTGCGGCCGGGTGAGGTCGTTGGCGAAGCTCTGCCGGCGGCTGGTCGTCCACGAGTTGGCCCCGGAGCGCCACGCCTCGGCGAGGGGGACGACGTGGTCGATGTCGACGTCGGAGGCCGCCGTCCACGTGGCGCCGTCGTACGGGCTGTACCAGCGGCCGGAGGTGGCGGCGCAGGCGCTGTCGACGACGACGGAGGTGCCGTCGCGTTTGAGGACCTGCTCGCGGGTGTTGCAGCTGCCGCTGATCGTGATCCAGTGCGGGAACAGGTCCCTTGAGTAGCCGCTGGTCGAGCCTTGGGTTGCCACGGTCAGGGCGTTGAGCTGCGACTGGGCCGTGGCCTTCGACGGGATCCCGGGAGGTGTGGCCGACGCGGGCTGCGCGCTGATGCCGACCAGGGCGGCGACGGCGACGGCGATGACTGCGGCGGCCTGGCGCGTGGTGCGTGGGAAACGGGCAGAGACTTGGGTTACCCGCATGGGGGCCTCCTCGGTACTGGGTGGACGGCAACCGTCTCTGACGATCGTGGCCATCGAAGGGCGTGTTTGTGAAGGGGTGAGGAAGCAGCCAGGAAACTTTGAAACGCTAAGCGGCGGGCGGGCACGAGGCGGGTCGACTCCACGCAGCCTCGCCGGCCGCCTGTTCAGGGTATGCGGGGTACGCGGTCAGCTGTTGAACGACTGGGCGCCCAACTCCCAGCGGCGCAGGTCGACCGGGGACTGCTGGGCGCGCATCGCCGCGATGTTCTCCCGGAGGTGGCGCAGATGCAGGGAGAATGCTTGTGGGTTCGCCCCGCCCCACCGGTCGAAGATCGCCTCGGCCTCGGCGTTGTACTGGAACGCCTCGGTGCGACGGTTCAGCTGCCAGAGGTATCCGCTCAGGTTCGCCAGTACGGCGGCCAGGTCGAGTTCGAACGCGACCATGTTGGCCCGGACGAGGTTATGGAAGATCCCTACCGACTCCTCGGCAGCGGTGACTGCGGCGTTCATCTGCCCCAACTCGGCGTGGCGCAGGCTGACAGTGTTCAGGGTGAGCGCCAGTTCGGGCCGGTACACCGACGGCTCTTCGTCGGTGAGCCGGCGCCAGATCCGCTCCGCGTCACGGACGGTCGCCAGCGCCTCCGTGCCCCGGCCCAGGTGTGCCTCGATCACCGCCAGGTTGGTGAGCGCCCCGGCCAGGCCCCGCTCACCCCGGGCCGACCGGGAACCACCGGTGAACAACTCGACCGCCCGTCGACCCGCCACCTCGGCTTTCTCGTGGGACCCGACGTTCGACAATCGGAGAGCGAGATTGTCCAGCGCCTCCGCGAGTGCCCACCGGAACGACCCGGCACTGTCGCCTCGGCCCTGGGCGAGCGGAGTGAGCAGCTCCACGGCCCGCTCCGCACTAGCCAGCGCCGCAGGATAACGGTTCACGGCGGCGAGTCGGTGAGCCCTCAGGTGCAAAGCCAAGGCGAGCAGCGCGAACGTCTCCGGCGACGCGGCGGTGGTCACCGCGGCCTCGCCGGCCGCGACGGCCAGGTCGGTCTGCTCCAATGCCGCTTCGCGGTCCCCGGCATTGGCCAACCGGCGCCCGTACGCGATGTGCAGGCGAGCCCGCTCGACCGGGTCCGGGTTTCGGGCGAGGCGGTCCGCGGCGAGGCGGGCCACCACCTCGCGCGCCACGTTGTCGAAGTCGACGTGGCGCCGGGGTGGCAGGAAGGGTTCGATCCGTGCCAGAAGCTCGACGTCCACGTCCGGCAGGTCGATGATCTTCGCGAGGACCGCCCCGCCTGCGGCGGTGGCGAGCGCCGGCTCGTCACGTAGGGCCGGCAGGAGCACCGCGGCGGCCACATGCGCCCAGCCGGCCGCAACCTCGGCGAGCACCGTGAGCGCGCCAGCCCGGACACGAGCCGCCTGCGCGGTGGGCATGCCCGCACCGCGCAGCAGCGCGCGGACGACGCCGACCGCCCACGGCTTCGGAGCGTGCGACGACCATCCGTGACCGGGAATTGCCAGCGCCAGGTACGCCTCCCCGAGCCGGTCGGGCTGTAACGGCTCCAACACCCACCCGGCATTCCGGGGCGGATAGCAGGTCGAGTGGTCGGCCAGGAGTTGGGCCACCCTGCCCGGTTCGCTGCCCACACCGGCGCAGCCCACGACCGCCTGGCCCAGGTAGTACGGGACGGGACCGGCCAGCATCGCGACGAGAACCACGCGATCGAGTTGCTCGATTCCGCCGGTGACGGCGTTGCCGGCCAGCAACTGCCGCCAGTGCCCGACCTCCCGGTCGAGCAGGTATCCGTACATGTCCACCAACGTGGACGGCACCCGCAGGGTCCGATCGTGGCTGACCGCCACGGCGACCAGCGCGGCCAGCTGGAGACTCAGTGCCGATCCGTACGCCGGGTCGGCCAGATCCGGTACGCGCACCGCGTCGATTCGGGAATGGGAGACGAGTGCGGCGAAGCGGGCGGCGGCGGTGCGGAAGAGCCGTTCCCTCGTGTCCGTGTTGGGTGCCAACGGGGCCAGCTGGAACTCACCGACCGCCACCCCCAGGGTGGCACGCAGCCAGTACCGCAACGCCTGCCACCAGTACCCCACGGCCCGAGCCAGTACCAACACCCGGACCGGGCCGCCGCGGTGTAGTCGAGGGTCGGTGAACAGGGCTCGCAGGTCGGTGGCGGGCCACCAGTCGCCGTAGTCGACGAGCACCAGGAGCCCGGCGGCGGCCCGGCGCTGATCGCCCGTGACAACGCGATCCGGCTCACCGGGATCAAGGTATGCCCGCAGCACCTCCCAGCCGGCCTTGCGGGCGGTATCCGCGAACTGGTCAGCGAGGCGCGTCTTACCCTGGCCGCCCGGCGCGTGGATCAGCTGGACCGCGCGGTCCGGCCGGTCGCGTGTGGCGGTCAGCCACTCCCCCAATGACCGCTGCTCCTCGTCGCGGCCGAGGAACGGGACCACCCGGTGCCGCGCGTCGAGCAGCTCGGCCAAGCGCAGGGTCTCCGCCGCGCGTGGTGTCCCGCCGGCCAGGGCGGTCAGTCGATAGCGCGGCATCCCGAGGGTGACGTCGCCGTCGACGAACCCGGAGATGGCGATGCTGCCCGGGGCGTCCGCCCAGGCGTCGCCGGTGTTGGAGAGGGTGTACCCGGCCGGGGTGGGTACGTCGGAGTGGTCCCGGTTCATCAGGGACGGCGAACGATTCCGGTGATGGCCTGTCCACCGTCGCCGGCCGTGGCGTCCCCGGTGCGGGAAACCTCCATCGGCGTGGTGTCGCCGGCCGGGGCATCGATGCCCGAGTTGGCGTACCCGGCGCCCCGCGCCCGGGAGACGGGGGCGACGCGGGCGCGGACTCCGGACAGGACCGCCGGGAGAGCGGCCCACAGAGCCACCCCGACCCCGGCGAGCCCCGCCAACGCGGACACCCCAGTGGCGATCCTGTCGGCCGAGTCCCACCGCAGGACAATGAGGGCGGTAGCCAATACGGCGACCAGCAACCCGGTGATCAACAGCACGACGTGACGGCTCGGCTTCATATGGTCATCGTGACGTGCTCGTCAAGCGATGGGCCACCGAAGAGCCCTGGTTGAGGCCGTGGCTGTCAGGCCCGGCGGGAGCAGGCCGAGTCGAAGCGTCCGGAGCAGGGCGGCAGACTGGCTCCAGCGCCTCGGCGGAGGTCGGCCCGAACCAGCCTGAAAGCAGTCCGATGGTCTGATCAGCGGTATGTCGTCCTCCGCCTAATCCGCAGCGAGCAGCGCCAGCCCGCTGGTGGCTGAGCATCGATACGGAGACGACTCGGATCACCGTCGCATCTCATTTTCTGTGATTAGAAGTAGCTCCTCGGCGACAGTCTTCAGAGCCTCGGGTGCGGCGGCTGCGAGGATGCGGGCGGGCACAAGCACCAGATCTTTTTGTAGCTCCGGCGGTCTTGAATCAAGAGGTGACAGGACCGGCTGCCAGACCGGCGACCAGTCGGTGACCCGCAGGGCGGAGGCGACCGCCGCTCGGCGCTCGGCGGGGTCCTGAGCAAGCTCGGCCACCGCCCAGACTCGCTTGTGGAGGCTGCGAATCCTGGCGGCGAGGTCGGCGGCCTTACCGCGTTCACCCAGGCGAACCATTGCGCCGATGAGTATGACGAGCGCGGCGTCGTGCAAGAGGTCGATATCCTTGCCCTGGGCCGCCTCGCGGGCCAGCCGGAGCGCCCGTCGTGGATCCCCGTTCGCGGCGGCAGCGTCTGCCAACTGGGCCAGGAAAATCCACGCGAAGCCATCATCAATGGCTCTGGCGGCCTGCTCTGCTCGATCGAAGTCACCGGTCAGCACCACAGCAATGACGTTGGGGCCGGTCATCATCGCGACCGGGTTCTCTATGCGACGGGCGACCTCCGTCGCGTGCGCCCGGCTGGCCGGAGCGAGCGCCACCGCCAGATGTGTTCGCGCGACATCAGCGTCGAGGCGATCGTCAACCTCGACGGCGAACCGTTCCAGGCGCTGAGCCATCTCCCACGCCAGGTCGACTTCCCCGCATACGGTTAAGGCCGCCAGTACCGGAGCCATGGCTGCCGCCCGCACCGACGGATGGGTGATCGAGGACGCCTTCTCTTCCGCCCGGTTCGCCAACTCGAGTGCTCGACCGCTCTCCCCCAGCCGGCCGTAGAGTCCGATGGCCGATGCCAGGCCCGAGACTGCGTAGAATTCATCCCCCTGCGCACCGGAAACCTCGACGGATTCATCGATGAGCGCCCGAGCCGTCGGTACGTCGCCAACCCGCAACGCCACGTCGGCGACGGCGCCGAGCGCGTCGAGACGGAAACCTGGCTCAGCGATGGACATCGCCGCCGCTTTCGCTTGCGCCAAGGCGGTATCGGCGGCCGTGTCGACCACCGCGGTCAGCGCCCAGGCGCGCACGTACGGCTCGGTGATCTGCTGAGCGGCCCGCCGGGCCAGTTCGGGCTCGCCGATTGCCCGCAACGGCTGTACGAGGGCGGCCAACTCGCGATCCATGCCGATCTCCGCCACAGTGGCCTGCTCGGCACGCTCCGCGTACTCGCCGGCGCGGTCCAGATCCCCGGTCGCGGCGACGGCTTTGGCCAGTTCCGCCCATGCGTAAGCCCGGTAGAAGGTCGGCTCGCCCGCGGTTATGATCTCCTCAATCCGATCGACGAGGCGGGCGGACTGTTCCTGCTCTCCGGTCGCGAACAAAACGGTGACCAGGGGCGCCATCGCGAAGCCGTGCTGGCCGGACCCTTCGAGCATCGCGGCCTGGTCACGGGCTTGCGCAGCGAATTCCTGTGCCCGGATTCGGTCGCCGCTCCTCGCGAGGGCGTGAGCGATCCCGACCAGGGCGTACGTGCGCCACCGCGGCTGGTCTATTGATGCCGCTATCTCCTGCGCCCCAGCGACATCCCCAGCTGTCGCCAGCGGCCCGGCAAGAGCCCATGCATCGTGATCGTCACGTTTGCAGGATAGGAACATGTGCCGTACCCGTTCCTTGTCTCCGCAGAGCGCGTACACCTCCATCAGGCCGGCCATCGCCTCCACGCCCTCGGCGGTCTCTTCGGCCTGCAGCGCCAACTGCCGCGCCCGGTCCACTTCACCGCTGACAGCCAGAGCTCTCGCCATCCCCGTGAGGGCGTAGCTACGCCAGCGCGGCACGGTGACGGCGTCCGTGATCCGCGCTGCCTTCTCCGTCTGACCGTTAGCGGCGACCGCTCGTGCGACGCCCGCGAGCGCCCACGCCCGGCGATCCGGGTCCGGCATCGACCGCGCGAGGGTCTCCGCCCGCCCGGGCTGACCGAGCCGGGCCCAGACGTGCGGCAGATTGACCCTGATGCTCTCTGCTCGTTTGGTGATGCGAAGGCGGTGCACTGCCACACGTCCCAGACTCACGAGGTCGCCAGGGGCCCCGCTCTGAAGCATCTCTTGAACGGCGCCTATCTCACTTAGCGCGGCGAAATCCCCCCCGCTGATGGTAAACAAGCGGTCGTACCGCGTCTGGTCGGTAGTGATGGCTAGCATTCTGGGCAGTGCGCCGACCTCGTGCAGCAGACGGCCGTAACCACGAAGCAGATACTCCGGGGTTTCCGCCGGCCAGTTGCGGGTGCGGTAGCTGTCCGCCCACTCGTGCAACCGCTTCCGGTGCTCCCGCAACACGGCTTCCCCGAGACGGTTGACCGCCTCCACCTGAATCTCTTCGTGTCCGAGCAGATACACCTCGGGGTGAGCATCGGGTCGCCAATCAGCCGGCCGCTTGGCGAAACTGCGGCCCGTGACAGTGCGAAGGTGCTCCTCGACGATGAACACCGGTGTATGCGTGAGCTCGGCGAGGTCGGGGCCGCTGAGACCACCTCCGGCCGCTGTGACCAGGCCGAGCAGGTCCCGCTCCAGGTCCGACCCGAGCAGTAGCCGCCTGATCTCCAGGCGCATGTCCGTTTGAATCGCCGTCGCATGCGGTGAGGTGGCTAGGGCCCGCACAACCGACGCCCGCCGAAGGGGATGCGCCGCTGGCACATCAGCAGGTATCGGTGGGTTCGGACGGCCGGCGACGATCACGCGGACGCCGTCGGGTAGATCCTGCGGCAGCAACGCCGCGATGCTGTAGGCGTCCGGACCTGCCATCACCCCGCGATCCTCGTCGAGCCCGTCCACCACGAGGACAAGACGCTCACCCAAGTCGGCGCAGAACCGGGCAGTGCGTGCCAGACGATCACGGAACTCGACCTCGCCCGAAGCATCGGTGAACATTGGCATCGGCTCGTCAAGGATCTCCGAAAGCTGGGCCAGCACGAACTCCAGAAACGCCGATCGATCGGCGTGGCCTTTGAGCCGCGCGGTAATGAAGAACGAGACGATGCGTACGCCCGGCGGTGGGTTCAGCACGAACCACGACAGCATGGCCGTCTTGCCTGACCAGGCCGATGCCTGCCACCACACGTAGGGTTCGCCATCCGGCACGGTGCAGAAGTGCCTGAGCTCGTCCAGTTCGGTCCCCCGCCCCTGCAAGGACGTCGGCGCTATCTGGGTGACCACACTGTCGCGGTACAGCGACCGGCACGGCGTCTGCGGTTGCACGTAAATGTCGCCACAGTGCACACCGGAAATGGCAACGCCACCCGGGCTGGCGGTGGCCGCCCCAGTCTGCGAGGCGGCAATCCGTCGTGGCATCGATGATGCTCGCTCTCGTGGATCAGAGGGCGGCGCCGCTAGTTGCCTGTCCGCCGTCGGACGCCTCGGCCGCCCAGTCCCTTCGATGTCGACGTGCCGCTCGAACAGCGATTGACCACGCCGCACCGACAGACCGCTGATCACCTCCCAGATGATCGCGCTACCGCCGGCCCCGCCGTAGGCCGAACGGAAGTTCCGGGTGTCGGGCCGCAGCGCGGCCCAGATCGCGATGCCGAGCGCAGCGACCAAAGCCAGTGCCGAGACCGCCGGCCGAGCTTTCCCAAACTGCTGTCGTCAACGAGCCAGAACACCAGACGGCGGCACCGCAACTGCGGCACACGTCCCAAAGATGGCCATGCTCGATCGCATCATAGCAGTCAATCTCTCAGACGGATCAACGATCGGCCCGCCGCCTGCCGCAGACCGGCGCCTACCTCGGGTGCCCGCGAGCACCTTACTAGGCTGGCCCGAGCCAATCTCCGAGTTGCGCCCCGTGCTCGCGCCGCGCCCGGGCACGAGGAGCGGGGTGTGGTCGTACGTCAAGATCACGGCCTACTGATGGCTTGACGACCACACCCTTACCGAAGGACTCAGACCTAGACGCGAGATCGTGGACCTGACATCCGCAACTCGGCCTGCATAAGAGTCATTCCCCTGTCCATGTCGATCACCCCGGAGAGACCGACCATCCAGGGCCGAGGGCGGCCCCGAATGGCCGTCGTTGCTCGTTTAACTGGCGGTGTTACCAGGTCACGTGGTTGGACTCGATGCCGTTGGCCCTGACCCAGTGGTCGGGGTGGTCACCGGAGTAGCACTGGGTGGCGGTGGCGACGTTGCCGCCGCCGTCGGTACGCAGCGAGAGCGCGTAGAACCCGCCCGGGTCCACCGAGTCGTGACAGGTGACCGTCACAGTGGCGTTCGGGTTGAACCCGCTGATCGTGATCGCGTACCGGTAGCCAGATGGCGCGGCCGGGCCGCGGGCGAGCGTGACGGTGGCGGGCTTCGCCGGCGCCTCGCCGCCACCAATGGGGGGTGCGGCTGCCGTCGTCTGAGTGCCGCCCGTGGTGGTCGAGCCACAGCTGACCGGCGCGTTGCGGCCCTTCGCCCAAGCCCAGCAGCCGCTGCCGTACGCGTCGAAGGTGCGCGAGTAGCCGGCTAGGGTCGCGGAGTGCCGTGGCCCACGCAGGCCGACACACCACGGCCCAGCCTTCGAGCAGTTGCGTTCGAGGACCTCGCCCACGACGTAGAACGAGTGGGCGTTGTTCGGCGGGTTGTTGGGCAGCAGCAGCCGGTAGCTCACCGCGTACTGGTTGCCGGCGATCAGCTTGTCCGGCCGGAAGGCGCCGAAGTCGAGTCCGGTGATGCCCGCACGGTCGCTGACGGTCGTGTCGAGGTAGAACCTCGCGGCGGCCGGCAGGCTGGTCTGCTCGCCCCAGATTTTCCGGTCGAATTGCGTGCCGTAGGTGATGTTCTGCTCGTACGCCCAATCGACGACCCCGGCCTGGAAGCACTCGAGGGCCGCCTGCGAGTTCCACTTGAAGGTGGAGGTGAGCAGGTAGTCGTTGCGGTCGGAGTTCTGGGTGCTTCGCCGCAGGAACTTCAGCGAGATCGTGCCCGAGTCGGGCTGCGACCCCGCCATGGTGCAGGTCTGTTGGGCTGCGGCGGCCAGCTGGATCGGCGCCGGCCTTCCCCCACCGGACGGAGCCGCCGCGCCGACGGCCACCGCAGCGACTGCGGCGCCGGTCAAGGCGAGAAGCAACTTGTAGCGCATGGAACACTCCCTCTCATCGACTACCCGATTCCAGGCTGGCGTCGGCGCTCGGCCGGCGTCCACGCCTTCGAGGATGGTCGGACACCCTTGGACAGCCTGGATGCCCTCGAGACTGGCCGTGCCGGCTAGTCGCAGGGCGGGGCGAACGGCAACTCGGGCAGGTACTGCGACCATTCGTCCTGCGTGATGGCCACCCCGGTGGTGGCGCAGACCCAGGAGGCCGCCGTGGCTGGATCGGTCGCCCACAACCGCACCGTGCGGCCCTCCCCCGCAGCTGCGATCAGCCCGGTCGTCGGGTCGATCGCCACGGTCAGGACTGCCCGGTCGGGACCGGTGAGGGTCGCCAGATGTTCGGGTCGGGTCGGATCAGTCAGGTCCCACAGCCAGATCGTGCCGTCCGTGCTGCCAGTCGCCAGCAGGCGGCTGTTGGGGCGGAAAGCCATCGTGTACAGGTAACCGACCGACCCGGTGAGCGGTGCACCGACCAGCGACGGTCGGCGCGGGTCGACGACGTTCCAAAGCCGGACCATGCCGTCGGTGTCACCGGCGGCGACAAGTTTCCCGTCCGGGCTAAACGCCACCGACAGCGCGGACGATGGCAGGCCGCTCAACGTCGCCAGGAGGACCGGGTCCTGCTTGTTCTCAATGTTCCATAGGTAGACGTTGTTGTTGACGCTCGCGGCCGCGACGAGCTTCCCGTCCGGGCTAAACGCAGCCTGGTAGATCAGTCCCTGCTCTGGGCTGCGGAGTGTGGCCTCCACCTCTGCTTCCCCATCTGTGCCGAGACCGACGATCCGGACTGTGCCGTCGTCGCAGCTCGCCGCCAGAAATCGGCCGTCGGCACTGACCGAGATCGCCTCGATGAGATCGTCGGCGATCCGCAACGGCGGCAGCGGTCGGGCGTTCGCGGCGTCGCTGATGTTCCAGCGCACGAGCGTTCCGTCGATCGTGCCTGAGGCGATCGTCGCACCGTCCGGGGTGATCACCCCGGATCCCGAGAGTCTCGCTTGTCCGGTCGAATTCGTGAGTGGCGGACCTTGCGGGCGCGGTCGGTGCGGGTTGACCGCGCTCCAGACGCGGAGACTGTTGTCGGCCGCCCCGGCGGCGATGCCCAGCTTCACGCCGTTGGCTGTGAAGCTCAACGCGAAGACAGAGTCCTCTGCTCCGCTGATGATCGGTCCAGGAACCGACCAGGTCCGCACAATGCCGTCGGAGGCGAGGGTGACGACGCGGCCGTCCGGCGTGAACACGGCAGTAATGAGCGGGCTCGGGTGCGGCAGGAGACCGGCGGACCGGCCCGTCCTGGCATCGAAGGTCCACAGCATTCGGTCGGAGCTGGCGGCCGTCACCACAGCTCCGTCGGGGCTAAAACTGACGTAGTTGACCCAGCTCAGTGGCCCTTCGAGTGGCGCTCCGACGACTTCGGGCCGGGTGGGGTCACGGACATTCCACCGGTGGACGTTGTGTTCGGCGCCGGTGCCCGCCAGGAGATTTGTGCTGTCCGGGCTGAAGGCGAGCGAGAAGATCTGGCTGTTGGCCTCGGTGAGGGTGGACAGCTGAGCCGCTGTCGAGTGATTGGTGATGTCCCAGCGGTAGACGTTGGTGTCGACGCCGCCAGCGGCCATGGTTCGTCCGTCAGGCGACACCGCAATGGCCTTGATCGGTTTCGAGCCGGCACCGGCCATCGGCGTTGCGGTCGCGGACCCAACAGCCATGACGGTGATTCCCGAGTCGCTGCCGACGAACGCGCGCTGCCCGACCTCGTCCCAGGCCAGCGCGGTGGCCGGTTTCGCCATCTGGCCCAGGGTGGTCGGCGGCCTCGAGAGGTCGACGAGATCCCACAACAGCACCGCGCCCTTGCCGTCGGCCCCGGCCATGTGCCGGCCGTCCGAGCTGAAGACCAGCTTGATCAGCGGCTGGGTGCTGCCGGCGACGGTTCCGTCAGGGCGTGGTGTCCCGTCCGCCGCCAAGGTCCACAACTGGACAGCCCCGTCGTCGGTCCCGGCCGCGATCTGGCCTGTCGGGCTGACCGCGAGCGACCTGGTCTTGCCGCCGGCCAGCCGTAGGCGGGTGCCCACCGGGCTGGAGGTGGCGTTGAGCAGACTGGACCGGGCTTCGGGGGTCTCGGCGGTCTGAAAGGCGGTCAGGGACAACTGCAGTGCGAGTGCCGGATCCTGTTCGCGCAACCGGTCCGCTCGGTCGGCGATCAGCCGTGACAGTGCCTGCGCCTGGGCTACAGCGGCGATCTGCTGCTGCCGGGCGGCCGCCACGCGCTGGTGCCGGGCCACGAGCGCCACGCTGGCGGCGATCACTGCGAATACGACGGCAAGAGTGATGAGCTGGTACCGGCGACGGGTGTGACGTCTGGCCAGCTGATCCTCTGCGGCCTGCTGTTCGACGCTGTCGTCGAGAAACTGCCGTTCGAGTCGGCTGAGGTCGCGGTCGCGCCCGTGTTCTTGCACCCACCCACGGGTCGTTTGGAGCACTTCGCCGCGCAGCAGCCCGTCCGTGGACCGCCCGCTGTCAGCCCAGTGTGTGGCTGCTGTTCGCAGCCGCTGATGCTGGCGTTGCCAACCCTGGTCGCCGTCAAGCCACTCTTTCAGCCGCGGCCACGCCGGCAGGAGGGCTTCGTGGGCAATCTCGACGTGATCCTCGTCAGCGGTGAGCAGTCTGGCATCGATGAAAAGGTCGAGCACCTCGTACTGCTCATCCTCATCTGCGTCGTGACCGTGCGAGTCTCGGTCGAGGATCTCCGCCCACGGAACCCGTCGGCGTGTGTAGATCTGTTCGTCACTGCACTGGGCGAGCCGCAGGAAGATCCGCCGGGCCCTCTCCTTCCGCTCGGTCGTGCCGAGTGCGAGGTACGTATCCTCGGCCGTTTTTGTCACGGCCCCGTCGATACCGCCGCTGGCCCGGTAGTGGTCCACCGTCAGCGTCCTACTGTTCGCGATCTGCCAGGTCATGAGCAGGGCGTGGGAGAGGAGCGGAAGGCTGCCGGCTTCGTGGGCCGCATCCTTGGCTGTTCTGGAACGGACGGGCGTCAGGTCGCGAAGGATCAAGTCAACGAGCCCTGACTGGAGAGTAAAACCCCTGCGCGTGGCTGGTTCGGTGACCGCCTGCCGTACTTCGGTGTCCGACATCGGTCCGACCACGACTTGGGACCGTTGCAGTGCGCCACGGAGCACCGGAAATGTTAGTGCCCTCGTGTAGAAGTCACTGCGTAGCGCCAGTACCACCACCGTGCCAGCGGAACCGTCGCCTGTGGCACCGGACCTTGCGGTGTCGGTGAGGGCGCACAAGAACCCGTTCTGCGCGTCCGGGTCTTTGCACGCGACGAAGAGCTGTTCGGCCTGGTCGATGATGATTACCGAGGGCTGCTGACCATTGCTGGCGGACGAGCGTCGGTCTGCGAGCTCCTTCAGGCCAGCCGTGAGTTGTGCGAGGGGCTTCTCACCGGGGACCATCCCGAACACCGGGCTCAGGTCGTTGACGCCAACTAGCGCGGGTGCCAGGCCTGCCCACAGCAGCGAGGTCTTTCCGGAGCCGGACGGGCCGACGACGACGGTCACCTGCCCAGCGCCGGCACTGTCCCGGACCCGCGTGACCAGCTCTTCCACCAAGGCGGTCCGACCGGCGAACAGGTCCGCGTCCGTCGGTCGGTACGGCCGCAGACCCCGATAGGGTGCGGGGCTGTCGTATGGTCGCGGCCCGGGCACGGAACGGACCCGTTCCAGGGCCTCGAGCCAGGCGTTTACATCGGTCGCCGCCACCCCCAGCCGCTGCAACATGACGCGGAGCGCCGGGGTGAACGCTGGCTGAGGGAGGTGCTCGCCACTGAACCATGTGCTCAACGTGGCGTTTGCCGGCACGGGCGATACATCTGACTTGACCAACTCTCTGACCAGACCGCGTCGAGACCACCGCGACCTCGCCAGCAGACGACCGAGTTCGGTAGCGAACTCCTGCTGAGTTGTGATGTGACGCGGATCGGCCGGCGCCTCTGGAACCGGGACGTCGGTCATCAGGCCCCTTCCCGGTGCCCCAGACGATGACATGGCGAGAGTGGCGCACATGGGCGACTGCACTAGATCGTGGATCAGCTGCCCGATGTCCGGCTATCACTGAATCGGGTGCCGATACTACCTGTAGTTCTATGGCGATCACGGATCGCGACATGTCAGCGCCAGCACCTGGGGCCGGCGGCTGCTGCTTAGCCGCCGGCCCCAGGCGAACCTTGTCTGGTCAGACGAAGATGATCGAGGCGGTGCGGGCGCTGCCCCACGGGCACTGGACGTCGACGTGGCCGTCCCCAGTGATGACGGACGATGTAGCCGATGCGCCCCAGGTGCAGGACACCTTCAACTGCCACTTGCTTGAGCCCATTCCGCGACAGTCACCCCACCCGTAGATGCCACCCCACGTGCCGGCGTTACAGCTCGGCGCAGCCATCGCCGCCGAAGGTGTCAACGCAACGGCCGCCACCGGGGCGGCGCCGAGCAGGGTGACGGCGAGGGCGGTCCTAACCCAAGTCCGCATACTCTTCATGGTCGTCATCCGATCTCTGTGGGCCCGGGTGTCGGGCCGGCGGATTCATGACAGAGCCTTGTCGCGAGCTGGGGCAAGCGTTCCGAGATTGCTTGGACAGCCTCGTAGACGGCGAGCAGGCTGGTTGGACAGTGTTGGACGACGCTTGCCCTTTTCATCCGGACGCTGCGGTGCTGGCGAATTCATGCGAGGTCGGGCGGCAGGCCACGACCGTGTCCGAGCGGGACCGCCGCGGTCTGCGGCGGGCAGGCGCCACCCCTTCAGGGAGGTGTCTCGGGATGTCATGACGGTGCACGGCCACGCGTTGCGGGCCCCAGCCCGTCCGGCCTTGCTGACACGGGGGCGAGTTCCCTCGCTTTGACGGAGCGCCAGCAAGGGCCATGAGTGGGCAGCTGCCGAACTGGCCGCCGAGCTGCTCGTTCCGCAAGCCGCAGCGTACAAGGCGGTCAACAAACGCTTGGTCGACACGCTGCGATGACCCCCGCACCGACGCAGCTGCGTGTCCTCACGCTCCCGGATGCCGTGATTGACGCCCGCGGCCCGTCACCATGACGCGCCCGGGCGCGCGCCAAGCGCTTGGGAAGATCTTCTTCTCAGGTCAATCGGTCGGGACCGCCGGATTCGAACCGGCTACCCCTTGTTACCAACCGTAGCCGTCTCAACCTTGTCGATGCTTGTCAAGAACGGGCTTTGCCCTGCACAGAGACGATCAAACGGTGGTGGCTTTCTTGTCTCTGATCGTCAACCTCAGGCGGGGGTTTTCGGGGGTAAACGGGGCCGGCACAGGACGGCGCGGGGTCCCACCGGTGCCCCCGCTTCCGCACCATCGGGGACGTTCCGTCACCGAAAGAACAGCGTGCGCCTACCCGTCGCGACTCGCCTACCGCAGGCAAGGGGTTCGTGTCGATTGATCGACACAGGTTGACACCCAGCGCGGATGCAGCTTATCGGCACCATTCCGCTCAGCTAACCTCGCCTTACTCTGACGGGTCCCGAGCCAGCCGCCCGGGACCCGTCATGGCACGTAAACCCCGTCGGCCGGACGCGCCTCAGCGACCCGATCACCTGCGTGCTCATGCCGAAGAGGGTCGACGTGGCGCGCCATTTCCGCTTCGCGCTGCTGGATCCATACGCAGGGGTGTTCGACCGGTAAAGATTTAAGGAGGTAGCGGCTTCCGGCCGTACGCAGCCGCGCAGCGACAGAGCTGTTTGAGCCCTTCGGTCGCTGAGTCGATGACTGTGACCAGGCCGATGATGTCAGCGATGCCCTTCCCCTCGTAACGTGGAGGCCGGAACTTGAGGGATAGAGGTTCATGGCTGAGACGAGACGCCGGTTCGATCCGGAATTCCGCGCGGGCGCGGTCCGGATCGTGCGGGAGACCGGGAAGTCGATCGCGCAGGTAGCGCGTGATCTGGGGATCAACAGCGGCACCCTGGCTAACTGGGTGCAGCAGGATCGTGCCGCTCGTGGCGAAGCCGCTGCCGGGCAGCTGGCCGAAGACGAGCGGGCCGAGCTGGCGCGGTTGCGGCGGGAGAACGCCGAGCTGGCGATGGAGCGTGATGTCCTCAAGCGATCCGTGGTCCTGTGGGTCAAGGAAGCGACGGGCCGGTGAGCGTGGCCGCCTTCATCGCTTCCCAGAGGACCGAGCACGACGTGCCGCACGCGGTGGCCTGCCGGGCCCTGGGGGTGTCCGAGTCGTGGTTCTACAAGTGGCGGGATCGCCGGCCGACACCTCGCCAGGACCGCCGGACCAAGCTGACGGACGCGGTCCGGCGCGTCTTCGACGCCTCAGGCGGCACCTACGGCAGCCCACGCATCGGCGACGAGTTACGCGAGCAGGGCTGGCGGGTGTCGGACAACACGATCGCCCAGCTCATGGCCGATCTGGGCCTCGTCGCCAGAGCGAAACGACGCCGGCGTGGGCTGACCCGACAGGGCAAACGGCCAGCCGCCCCGGACCTGGTCAAGCGCCAGTTCACCGCGCCCGCGCCGGACGTGGCCTGGTGCGGCGACATGACTGAGATCGTCACGCAGGAGGGCAAGCTCTACCTCGCCACCGTCATCGACCTGTACTCCCGGCACATCCTCGGCTACGCCATGGGCGACCGGCACGACGCCGGCCTGGTCGTCGCCGCGTTGAACATGGCTGCGGTCACCCGCGGCGGCGACGTCGCCGGAGTGATCTTCCACAGCGACAGGGGCAGCGAAGGCGAATTCAACTGATCGTCGCAACACCTTGATCACGGAGGTTTGCGATGGGGCGCGGGAAGAGGCAGATGCGTGCGGTGCCGGCTGGTGCGCGGCGACAGTGGGCGTCGGATCGGGCGTTGCGGCC
>NZ_QGSZ01000016.1 GCF_003857055.1 Micromonospora inaquosa
GGTGGGGACTGCCCCGGGTTCGGTTGACTCGCGGGTTTGAGTGGTTCAGGCCGCGTGTACGGGCTGGTTGATTGTCTCAAACTCGATCGGGGTGAGCCGTCCGAGGCGTTGTTGCCGTCGCCGGCGGTGGTAGGTCCGCTCGATCCAGGTCACCATCGCCAGGCGCAACTCGTGGCGGGTGGTCCAGCGTTGCCGGTCCAGGACGTTGCGTTGCAGCAGGGCGAAGAACGACTCCATCGCGGCGTTGTCGCCGCAGGCGCCGACTCGGCCCATCGAGCCGACCAATCCGTTGCGGTGCAACGCTTTCACGAATTTCCTGGACCGGAATTGACTGCCCCTGTCCGAGTGGACCACGGTGTCGGCCGGGTGCCGGAGCCGGACCGCGTTCGACAGCGCCGCGACGGCCAGGGAGGCTTTCATTCGGGTGTCGATGGAGTAGCCGACGATCCGACCGGAGTACACGTCCTTGATCGCGCACAGGTAGAGCTTGCCCTCGGCGGTGGGGTGTTCGGTGATGTCGGTCAGCCATAGCCGGTTCGGGGCGTCGGCGGTGAAGCGGCGTTGCACCAGGTCGTCGTGCACCGGGGGTCCGGCCCGCCTGGTCAGGCCCTTGCGTTTGGCGAACACCGACCAGATGCGCTGCTGTGAGCACAACCGGGCGACCCGGTTCGGGCCGGCGATGATGCCGTGGGCGGGTAGTTCGTCGGCGATGAACCGGTAGCCGAACGCCGGATCATCATGGTGGATGTCGAGGGCGGCGTTGATCAGATACGCGTCGTCGAGGTCCCGCCGGGTGACCGGGTTGTTCTTCCACGCGTAGTAGGCCTGCTTGCTGAACCCCAACACCCGGCAGGTCACCGCGACGGGGATCCCGTCCGCGGCCAGGTCACCGACCAGCGGGTACGTCATTTTGGGGAGATCTCCTTGGCGAAGTACGCCGCGGCCCGCCGCAGGATCTCGTTCTCCTGCTCCAAGATCTTGTTGCGTCTGCGCAGCTCCCGCAGCTCCGCCGACTCGGAACTCGTAGTTCCAGGGCGGACGCCGTCCTCGACGTCAGCGAGCTTCAGCCAGCGGTGCAAACAAGCCTCGGAGATCCCGAAGTCCTTCGCGATCTGGGCGATCGGGGCTTCGCCCTTACGGGCGACCGCGACGACGTCGCGGCGGAACTCCAGGGGGAACGCTTTCGGCATGACAGACATCCTTCCAGCGAGGAACAGATCCTCACAGGTCAGGAGTCAACCGAACCGGGTGCAGTCCCGTG
>NZ_QGSZ01000309.1 GCF_003857055.1 Micromonospora inaquosa
GGGTTAGTCGGCTCGGCGGGTTGCGGCTATGGCCAGGTCGACCAGGGCTTGGCGGGCCTCGGTGTCGAGGTCGACGGCGGTCAGTGCGGTCAGGGCGGCGTCGGTGAGGGTGGCGATCCGCTGTTCGGTGCGGGCCAGCGCCCCGCTGCCCAAGATCACCTCGCGGAGTTGGGCCACCCCCTGCTCGTCCAGCTCCTGGTCGCCGAGCCGGCCGAGCAGCAGCTCGCGGCCCGCGTCGTCGGTGGCCTCCACGGCCGCCGCCACCAGATAGGTGCGCTTGCCCTCGCGCAGATCGTCTCCGGCCGGCTTGCCGGTCAGCGCCGGGTCACCGAAGACCCCCAGCACGTCGTCGCGGAGCTGGAACGCCTCGCCCAACGGCAGCCCGTACGCCGAGTAGGCCGTCCGTACGTCCTCCGGCGCGTCGGCCAGCGCGGCCCCGAGCAGCATCGGCCGTTCGACGGTGTACTTCGCGGACTTGTACCGGGCGACCTTGCTGGCCCGTTCCACCGAGGTGTCCCCGGTGACCTGCGTCAGCACGTCGAGATACTGCCCGACGGTGACCTCGGTGCGCATCTCGTCGAAGACCGGCCGCGCCCGGGCCAACGCCCACAGGTCCAGACCCGCCGAGTGCAACAGCTCGTCGGACCAGACCAGGCAGAGGTCACCGAGCAGGATGGCCGCGGCGTCGCCGAAACCGTCCGGGTCGCCGCCCCAGCCGGACTCCCGGTGCCGGGTGGCGAACCTTCGGTGCACCGCGGGCTCACCGCGACGGGTGTCGGAACGGTCCATCAGGTCGTCGTGGATCAGGGCGCTGGCCTGGACGAACTCCAGCGCGGCCAGGGCGGTGAGCACCTGGTCGCTGTCCACTCCACCGGCCCCTCGGAACCCCCAGTACGCGAATGCTGGACGCAGCCGCTTGCCGCCACCGAGCACGAACGCCTCGATCGCCTCGGCCACCGGAACCAGCGCGTCGTCCACGGTGGCGAGCCGGACCCGTTGGCCGGCCAGGAACTCGGTGAGAGCCTTGTCGACCCGCTCCCGCAGGCCGTTGCGGTCGACGGGGGACACGGGAGCAGCGTGGGTCACGCCCCGACGCTAGCCGGTCGTCATGATTCGTGCTCCACCGCCACGCGTAGTGCCGCCGGTGCGGCCGGGACCCGTTCGGCCGGCCGGTCGTACGCCGTGCGGCGCGGCGCGTCCCGGCCCGGTGGCCCGTGCCGATCCCTGTCTCTTATACACATCTGACGCTGCCGACGT
>NZ_QGSZ01000015.1 GCF_003857055.1 Micromonospora inaquosa
CGCTAGTGCCGTGACCACGAACGTTGACGGTGTTGGTCAGGCTGCGCGGGTAGCGGGTTGGCCCCAGTGTCGTTGTCGTTCGCTGCGGATGCGGGCTCGTTCTCGGCGTTGGGCGGCCAGGACGTCGGGGTGGCGGGCGTTGGCGTTGCGCCACCGAAGGTAGGCCTGCAGTTTCCGGGTCAGCGTGGGGTGGTTCGGGTGGTTCGAGCCGGCGATGACGAAGGTGCGTAGCGGCCCGAACTGGGCCTCGATCGGGTTGGCCCATGAGGCGTAGGTCGGGGTGAAGCAGAGCTCGACCTTGTTGTGGGCCGCCCACCTGCGGATCTTCGAGCCCTTGTGGGCCGACAGGTTGTCCAGGATCACGTAGATCGGTGCACCGTCCGGGCGGGCGGCGCGGATCGACTTGAGCGCGGCGAGGGTGTTCGCGGCGCTTTTGCGCCGCCGGACGACGCCCCAGAGTTGGTCGTCGCCGACGGAGTAGCAGCCGTGGAACTGCCGGACGCCGTGCAGCTTGTGATAGTTCGCGGGCAGCCGGTGCGGGTGCCCTGCCGGAGCCCAACCGGCACCGGGCTGCGGCCGGATCACCAGGGGCCCGAACTCATCGAACGCGAACACTCGCTGCGGGAAGCGGCTGCTCACGTACTCAATCCGGGCGAGCTTGGCATCCCGGTCAGGATCGGTGGACTCCTTCCACGTCTTCGTCCGCTGGAAGGTGATCTTGTGCTGGTGCAGGATCTGCCGCAGCCGTTCCCGACCGATACGGATCCGGCGGGCGGCATCCGAGCTCAGGTGGTCGGCGAGCTTGCGCACGCTCCAGCGGGTGAACGGCCGCCCCAGCTTCTCGGGGCGGGTGTTGGCCGTCTCGACGATGAACTGTTCCTCGTCAGGACTGATCTGGCGGGGACGGCCACCCGCCCACTGAGGGTCCAAGCAGGCCATCCCCATCTCGTTGAACCGGTGGATGACCTGCCGAATCGTGTCCTCATCGGCCTGGACCAGGCGGGCGATCGCCGGCACCGTGTTCCCACCAGCCGAGGCGAGCACGACCATCGCCCGTCGCAGTCGGATCGGGGAACCGGTTCCCCGGCGGGTGATTCTGAGCAGCTGCTGACCTTCCTGATCACTGAGCCGCCGCACGCGTACAAGATCTGCCACCGCTACAGCCTGACCGCCCCGACAACGCCCAGCCGACAGGCCCCACGGCGTGTCACCCAACACCGTGAACGTTCGTGGTCACGGCACTAG
>NZ_QGSZ01000272.1 GCF_003857055.1 Micromonospora inaquosa
GGCCGACGGTGTCGGGTCCGGCGAGGGCGGACGCTGGCGCGGACGCAGACCGGGGGTGGCCGGCCCCGCCTCGCCGGTGCGCCCGTCGGCGGCCGGGAGAACTGGGGAACGGGCCGCCCCGGCGGACACGCCGCCCGGAGCCGCCTGGTCGTCCGGCTCGGGACCGGACCGGAAGCTGAGGTACGAGATCAGCACCACCAGGCCGACGAGCGCGGCGACGCCCTCCACCACCCAGCGTCGCCGCTGTCGGGCGCGGCGCAACACGCTTCGGGTCAATCCGGCGGTCATGGCACGCGGACGGTGCCTCGGCGGCGCATCGCCAGCCCTCGAACCAGCCCGAGTGCGGTCTTCGTCCGCCACCGACCCCTCCAACTCCGCCACCCGGCCGTCCTGGACCGCTGCGGACCACACCGTCCACTGTGGGCCGTTTCACGTTTACACGGGCGTGGACGACACGCTAGATCCGGACTGCCGGACGTGTCCAGCCCACAACGGGACGCTGTCGGACAACCTGGCCCGCCCGGACGAACACACGGCAGACCGCGAGAGCCCTACCCGTCAGCCGATCCGGAAGCCGAGCAGTTGCGCGATGATCACGGCCTGCTCGACGTCGATGATGGCACCGGCTCGTTCGACGACCGTCGGGTCGAGCGCGGTGAGATCGCTGCCCCGCAGGTCGGCGCCGCCGAGACGGACGTTGTTCAGCTGGGCGCCGGAAAGATCGACACCGGTGACGGTAGCACCGGTGAGATTGGCCCTGGTGAGGTCCACCTCGCGCATGCGCACCCCGGTCAGCCGAACGCCGCGCAGGTCGGCACCGGGCAGCGCGGCGAAGGACCAGTCACCGCCGTCCACCGTCAGCGGACGCAGGTCACACTCGCTGAAG
This sequence comes from Micromonospora inaquosa, assembly GCF_003857055.1. Lineage (GTDB taxonomy): Bacteria > Actinomycetota > Actinomycetes > Mycobacteriales > Micromonosporaceae > Micromonospora > Micromonospora inaquosa. The sequence continues at coordinate 887 of NZ_QGSZ01000272.1, forward strand.
GTGCTGCCGACCAGTTTGCAGCCGGTGAACTCGGCCTCGAAGAAGTTGCACCGCCGAAAGACGCACCGGGTGAAGGCGGAGTCGACGTGTCGGGAGGCGTTGAACGCCACATTGCCGAACGTGCACCCGGTGAAGACCGCGCCTCTGCTCAGCGCCTCGGTCAGGTCCACCCCGAAGAACTCGCAACCCACGAAGTGCCGGTCGGTCAGCTCCTCGCCGTACCAGTCCTCGTTGCGGAAGGTCACGTCCTCGGTCAACTCCGGCATCCGGCCAGGCTAGTGGCCGCCGCCGACAGCCGACAGCCGACAGCCGGCGGGCCGGCCCCGGCCCGCCGGC
>NZ_QGSZ01000376.1 GCF_003857055.1 Micromonospora inaquosa
CACTTCTGGGGCTCCCAGACGTTCCCGGCGATCTGGGTCTTCTCCGCCTCGAAGGAGTTCCGCGGCATCCGGGTCTCCGACGTGGACATCGTCGATCCGACGTACACCGGGATCATGTTCCAGACCAAGTACAACGGGTCGCAGCCGGAGAACCCGATCACCGACACGGTCTTCACCAACGTCTCGATCAGTGGGGTCCGGAAGAGCGGTGACGCTTACGACGCGAAGTCCGGCTTCGCGATCTGGGCCAACGAGATGCCGGAACCCGGTCAGGGCCCGGCGGTCGGCTCGGTCACCTTCAACAACCTGCGGTTGACCAACAACTACCAGGACATCCGCAACACCACGACAACCTTCACCATCAACCGCAACTGAGCTGGCCCGGAGCCGACGCCGCCGGGGGGTGCACACCTCCCGGCGGCGTCGTGCCGTGTCGGCCCTCGCCCGCGGCGAACCGGGCCGCGCCGGCCGCCGCGTCCGTGGCCAGCGAATTCATCCCGTACGCCAACTCGGTCGCCAGCGCCTCCGGCTCTTCTCGCCCCGCACCGGCCAGCAGCGCCGCCCGGTCGTTGCGCAGGCAGGTCTGCGGATGCCGGGCGATCGCCGCCGCCAACTCCTCGGCCGCGGCCCGCGCCTGGCCGGGTGGCACCAACCGATTGACCAACCCCATCGTGTACGCCTCCTCGGCCGGCACCGGGCGGCCGGTGAGGATCAGGTCCATCGCGCGGCTCTCGCCGATCAGGCGGGGCAGCCGCACGGTGCCGCCGTCGATCAACGGCACTCCCCAGCGGCGGCAGAACACCCCGAGGGTCGCGTCGGACTCGGCGACCCGCAGGTCACACCAGAGCGCCAGTTCGAGCCCGCCCGCCACCGCGTACCCGGAGATCGCCGCGATCACCGGTTTGCTGAGCGTCATCCGGGTCGGACCCATCGGGCCGTCTCCCTCCGGCTCGACCCGGTTGCCGCTCGGCGTGCCGATGGCCTTGAGGTCGGCGCCGGCGCAGAACGTGCCGCCGGCTCCCCAGAGCACGGCCACCGCCGAGTCCGGGTCGGCCTCGAAGGCCCGAAAGGCGTCCGCCAGCGCCCGCGCTGTCGGCCCGTCGACGGCGTTCCGAAGGTCCGCCCGGTCCAGCACCACGGTGCTGACCGCCCCGACCCGCTCCACCCGCACACCCATCAAGCCAGCATGCCCCGCCCCGCCGTACCCCCGGCCAAACCC
>NZ_QGSZ01000014.1 GCF_003857055.1 Micromonospora inaquosa
CCAAAAGAACCCGCACGCCCGAGATCCTACTGTCCCCCCTCACCCCGCCGTTGATCATGAAGTTGTTGCCCTGCGTTGCGGCGTGTCGTCGCAACAACTTCATGATCAACGGTGTCGGGCGGCGACGATCGCTTGGCGAACCGTCCATGGGATGCAGTCGGGGCGGAGGGTGTCGCGCCAGGTGAACCGGAGGACGGTCCAGCCTGCGTTGATTAGGCGATTCTGACGGCGGCGGTCGGCGTAGGCGGCCTCAGGGGCGCCGTGCGGGCCACGGCCGTCGGCCTCGGCGATGATCTGGGGACCACGCCAACCGAGATCGCCGATTCCCAACAGGTAGCCGTCCTCATCGCGGACCTGAAGTTGCAGTGCGTCCGGTGGCACCTTCCCGTCCACGCATCGCAGCCGGGTCCGCGTCTCAAGTGGGGACTGTGAACGCCCATCGGCCTCACTGAGATAGCCACGCGCCGCGACCGCGCCGCGTCGTCCCCGAACGAGGCACGGAACGGAAAGCAGGTCGTCGGTGGTCACGAGCCGACGATTCAACGCCGAATCCAGCACGCTCACCGCCGCGAAACGATCAACCCGCAGGATCACATCAGCAAGGGTCCGCAGCGGTTCGGTGGCGGTGATTCCGTTCACCTGGACAAGCTGCTCGGGCTGGATAACCAGCTGATGGACCACCACCTCCGGGTGGGCGAGCCGGGCCGGCCTGGCGATCGGGCCTGGCACCGACAGATCGATCACGTCAGTGGACCGCAGACCGGCCAGCCCGTGCAGTTCGGCAGCCGTTGCGAGCACAGCGGCTGCGGCTGGCCCGAAAGGAGGCCACCGCGGCCCTGATCCGCGCCGCTCGCGGAACGCCGTCGTACAGATCGGCGTCCACCAGGTAGGTGCCACGTGCCACGACCCGCCAACGTCCAGCCCGACAGAGCCGCTGCACCTCATGCGCGGTCAGGCCGGCCGCGCGCGCCTGCCGGAGCGTCACGACTCCGTCCCGCACCGCCGCAACCCGCCGCACCACATCCAAGGCGTCCACCCAGCCACCCTGGCCCAACCCGAAACCTGAAACACCCCCCTGTGGACAACCACGCCATCCCTGTGGATAACAGGTGACCAACGCGGGGTTGATCATGAAGTTATTGTCACGACACGCCGATGCCGCTGGCAATAACTTCATGATCAACGCGGAGGGGGTGGGG
>NZ_QGSZ01000024.1 GCF_003857055.1 Micromonospora inaquosa
GGGCTGGCTGGTCACCGGCTGCGCTCCCGTCGGTGTGGGGGTGGGTGTGCCGCCCGCGCCGCCCTGGCTGCCGCAGGCGCTCAGCGCCACGCAGACAGCCAGCGCGGGGACGGCGAGCCGAAGAGTCCTCATGCCGAATCTGACGTACGCCGACCCGAGTTCGTTCCCGTGCTCAGCCGCGCGCCGCGGCGGCCTTCATGTCCCGCTTCAGCTCCTGCGGAAGCGAGAACGTGAGCCGCTCGTTGGCGGTGGTGATCTCCTCGACGTCGGCGAAGCCGCGCGCGGCGAGGTGGACCAGCACCTCCTGGACCAGGTCGTCCGGGACGCTCGCGCCCGAGGTCAGACCGACGGTGGTGGCACCCTCCAGCCAGGCGTCGTCGATCTCGTGCGCGAAGTCGACCAGGTGACCGGCGCGGGCGCCGGCGTCCAGGGCGACCTCGACCAGGCGGACGGAGTTGGAGGAGTTGGTCGAGCCGACGACGATCACCACGTCACAGTCGGCGGCGATCTCCTTGACCACGTGCTGACGGTTGGAGGTGGCGTAGCAGATGTCGTCGCTGGGCGGGGACTGCAGCAGCGGCAGCCGCTTCTTGAGCCGGGCCACCGTCTCCAGCGTCTCGTCGACCGAGAGCGTGGTCTGGGAGAGCCAGACCACCTTCTCCGGATCACGTACGGTGATCTTGTCGGCGTCGTCCGGACCGTCCACCAGCTGGATGTGCGCGGGGGCCTCACCGGCGGTGCCGATGACCTCTTCGTGCCCCTCGTGGCCGATGAGCAGGATGTCGTAGTCCTCGGCGGCGAAGCGCCGCGCCTCGTGGTGCACCTTGGTGACCAACGGACAGGTCGCGTCGATCGCCTTCAGCGAACGCGCCTTGGCCTGCTCGTAGACCTCCGGCGCCACGCCGTGCGCGGAGAAGATGACGGTGGCGCCCTCGGGCACCTCCTCGTTCTCCTCCACGAAGATCGCGCCCTGGGCCTCCAGGGTCTGCACCACGTGCTTGTTGTGCACGATCTGCTTGCGCACGTAGATCGGGGCGCCGTAGAGCTTCAGCGCCTCCTCCACGGTCTGCACCGCGCGGTCGACACCCGCGCAGTAGCCGCGGGGCTTGGCCAGGAGCACGCGCTTGCCGGTCCGGTGAGTCGCCTGAGCCTCAGTCACCACCCCATCGTACGTGCCACCCC
>NZ_QGSZ01000013.1 GCF_003857055.1 Micromonospora inaquosa
GTACGGGGTCGGGCATGCGGATCGTGGTGGTGGGGGCTAGCGGCAACGTCGGTACGGCGCTGCTGCGGAGGCTGCGCCGGGAGCGGGGCGTGGAGCTGGCCGGGGTCGCTCGCCGGTTGCCGGGACCGGATGCCGGCGAGCCGTACGACCAGGTGGAGTGGCACTCCTGTGACATTGGCGCGCCGGGCGCGACCGGGCAGCTCGCCGAGGTGTTCGCGGGCGCGGACGCGGTGGTGCACCTGGCCTGGCAGATCCAGCCCAGTCACGACCAGCGGGTGCTGCGCCGGACCAACGTCGAGGGCAGCCGGTCGGTGATCAACGCGGTGGTCCGGGCCGGTGTGCCGGCCCTGGTGTACGCCTCGTCGGTCGGCGCCTACGCGCCCGGCCCGAAGGACCACCCGATCAGTGAGCGGTGGCCGGCCACCGGTGTGCCCGGCTCGTCGTACAGCGAACACAAGGCCGAGGTGGAGGCGCTGCTGGACGGGGTCGAGCAGGACCACCCGACGCTGCGGGTGGTGCGGATGCGACCCGGGTTGATCTTCCAGCGTGCTGCCGGCGCGGAGATCACGCGTTACTTCCTCGGCCCGCTGGCACCGGTGCGGTTGCTGCGCTTCGGCCGGATCCCGTTGGTGCCGACGAACCGCCGGTTGCGGATGCAAGCGGTGCACGCCGATGACGTGGCCGATGCGTACGCGCGGGCGGTGTTGGGTGATGCGCGCGGTGCTTTCAATGTCGCTGCGGACCCGGTGCTCACCCCGGAGCTGGTGGCTCGGCACTTCCACGGTTGGACGGTGCCGGTCGCCGCGCCGGTGCTGCGGGCGGCGGCGGCGCTGACCTGGCGGGCGCGGCTGCAACCGGTCGACGCGGGCTGGGTGGAGCTGGGTCTGAACGCCCCGCTGATGTCCAGCGAGCGCGCCGAGGCCGAGCTGGGCTGGCAGCCCAAGATCAGTGCGCTGACGGCGCTCAAGGAACTCTTCGCCGGTATGGCCGACGGGGACCACACGGCAAGCCCACCGATGTCCGGCGCCAGGGACCTGCCCGGTCGCCCCGCCGCACTCCTCCACGCCCGCCCCCCAGGCCAGGGAAACCCCTACTG
>NZ_QGSZ01000011.1 GCF_003857055.1 Micromonospora inaquosa
GCCCTCGCGGTCAACAACCGGCCCCGCAAGAGCCTTGGCTGGAAGACCCCGGCCGAGGTCTTCGCCGAGCAGTTAAGCTCGCTGGAACAGCCCGGTGTTGCAACGACCGATTGAACTCGCCCAATACACGTCGTTCGAGTTCGGCCGGACCCTGCGCTCCTGCGGCGTCCTGGCCTCGATGGGTTCCGTGGCCGACTGCTACGACAACGCCATGGCCGAGACCTTCTTCGCCACCCTGAAGACCGAACTGGTCTACACCCGAGCCTGGCCCAGCCGACACGAACTGGAAATGGAGGTCTTCTCCTACATCGAAGGCTTCTACAACCCTCGCCGCCGGCACAGCCCTCTGGGTAACGTCAGCCCCGACACCTACGAGAAGATCCACCAAGAGTCCCTGACACACATCGAGGTGTCCGGCCCATAGGGGTCACTTCATTGGGTTGTCTCTATGGGGACGTTGGCAATCGTGGTGCTGCTGTGCGGCTGCGGGCTCGTTGTCGTCGGGTTCGACGGCGACGGCAGGCTGCGGTTCCCTGCCCGCGACGATGAGGTCCTCCCACTGCCGACGTCGCTGCACTTGGTGTCGTCCGTCACCTGTGCCGATGGTGGCAGCAGCGGCAACTGCACAGCCGAGTTCGTGGTGATGGCCGCCGATGGCGCTGACAGGACAACGACCGTGACCCGGCTTGTCGAACACCTCCGCAGCGGTAGATGGCCGCTCCAGCCCGAAGAGGGCGTCTATCGCGGCTCGCGCGAGACAGGCGGGATCCTGAACTGGACAGCGCACCGGATGTGGCTCCACGTAGACGTCGAGCCGGCAAAGGTGCGGCAACCGGCGCCACCACCAGAGGCCGTCGTCCTCTACATCGACAACCTATGACACGGTTGCACCACCTCGACCAGCACGCACACTCTTCTGCTGCTGTCGCGCGTTGGTGGCGCCTGGCGCCGTGCACTCTCATGGCTCCCCTCTGTGTCAAGACACCGCCGGGAGGAGAGTTCTATCCTGGGTCTCGGCGGGTCCGGGAAGTGACTTCTCCGAAGAGCCGGCTGGGGGATGAGAGTCGGTCGCGCTGGAGCCAGT
>NZ_QGSZ01000204.1 GCF_003857055.1 Micromonospora inaquosa
CCGGGCCGCGCAGGCCAAATGAGAGCCACACGACCAGCGTGGGCAGCCGAAATGAGAGCGACAGCCCGGGCGCCTCGACCGAAGCCTGGCCGGGCCGCGGTCGCAGGTCAATGAAACAAGTAGCCGATGTCCGGGGGGACCTCGCCGACGCCGTGGCGCAGGCGTACCCGGTGGTGTTTCCACTGCTCGCGACGTCTCCGCCGGACCGGGCCCTGTTTCGCGCGGAGAATCTCGTGGCGATTGTGCGGGTGCCGGCCCTGGTGGGCCGGCGAGAGGAACTGGCGAATCTCGTCTCGACGTGGGCAGAGCGAGACTCCGTGCGGCAGACGCCGTGGTTGGCCTGCCTCGGTCAGCTCGGTGTCGACCTGCGTGACCGGCTCACTGACCCGGACCCTGCGGTCCGACTCCGGGCAGCGTTGGCCCACGAGGATGACCCGCGAAGCCGTGAGCTGATCCTGGCCGCCTTGGCTGAGCCACCGCCTCCGACCCTGCATCAATTCCAGATCGTCGCTGCGGCGATTCGCGTCGCGGCTGACTTCGACGAGATCGCCACGGCTGCTTGCCGGATGGCCAGTCGGGACAGTTGGGCGGGCGCAGGCGACGGCTGGGGCATGTTGGTGCGCTTCGCCTTTCCCGAGCCGTACGGAAAGGGCCGGTCACTTACTGAACCGCAGCGGGCGCTGCTTCGAGCGCTGGTTACCAACGACGAGCTTTGGGACCCCATGAACGGGAACTGCCTGCTGGTCTTCAAGCAGGCCGGACTACCGCACGATCGGAGCATGTGCCGCAGGCTCGCCGGGTGACCGTTCCCTGAGGGTCAAACATCCCGATCCCGTTGAAGAGGCGCGGTGACCGTGAGGGCTCCAGTAGGACGGACGGGTTGTGCAACCAGGTCAGGATCACCGCTGGTCTGCTGTCACTGGCCGTCGGCAGCAATAGCCATTCACCTAGTACGACAGCCGCCATTCGTGATCATGGTGGGAATTCGAGGTTGAGGCGGCGGGCGTAGTGGGCTCGTTTGGCGCATGCTTGGTGTCGGCGTCGCCAGTTTGACCAGCGCAAACGGTAGGCGAT
>NZ_QGSZ01000364.1 GCF_003857055.1 Micromonospora inaquosa
TCGTTGAGGAGGGCGCGGGTGGGGGCGTCGGCGACGATCCGACCGCTGTCCAGGATCACCGAGCGCTCGCACAGCTCCGCCGCGTACGGCAGGTCGTGCGTGACCATCAACAGGGTCACCGGCAGGCCGCGCAGGATCTCGGCCAGCTCACGACGGGCCGCCGGGTCCAGGTTCGACGACGGCTCGTCGAGCACCAGGATCTCCGGGTGCATGGCGAGCACTGTGGCCACCGCCACCCGGCGGCGCTGCCCGAACGACAGGTGCTGCGGGGCCCGGTCCCGCTGCTCACTCATCCCCACCGCGGCGAGCGCCTCGTCCACCCGGGCGGCCAGCTCGGCCCCGCGCAGACCCAGGTTCGCCGGCCCGAACGCCACGTCCTCCGCCACCGTGGGCAGGAACAGCTGGTCGTCCGGGTCCTGAAAGACGATGCCCACCCGGCGGCGCACCTCGGCCAGGTTGGCCCGGTCCGCTGTGACCGTCAGCCCGCCGACGCTAACGCTCCCCTCGGTGGGGGTGAGGATGCCGTTGAGGTGCAGCACCAGCGTGGTCTTGCCGGCGCCGTTGGGCCCGAGCAGCGCCACCCGGTCGCCGCGCGGCACGATCAGGTCAACCCCCTGCAGGGCGACGTGCCCGTCCGGGTAGGCGTAGCGAACGCCTCGAACGTCCAGCGAGACAGCGGTCTGCACGACACCGATCATGACAGTACGAGGGCGGTGGCGGCGATGGAGGCCGCCAACACCGGCACGGTCGCCGCGACCAGCCACTGACCGGCGCTCGCCGCACCCTCGCCCTGCCACACCGCGGGCATCCGCCCGGTGTAACCCCTGGACAGCATCGCCAGGTAGACCCGCTCGCCGCGCTCGAAGGCGCGCAGGAACAACGCCCCGATCCCGGCGGCGAAGCCGCGCAGCTGCCACAGGAAGCGCGGGTCGTCACCCCGGGAGATCCGGGCCACCCGCATCCGCCGCGCCTCGCCCACCAGCACGTCCAGGTAGCGCAGCATGAACGTGGCGATCTGGGTGAGGACCTGGGGGCAGTGCAGCCGGTCCAGCCCCACGATCAGGTCCCGGGTGGTGGTGGTCGCGGCGAGCAGCAGCGAGGCGAGCACCCCCAGGGTGCCCTTGGCCAGGATGTTCCACGCGCCGTGCAGCCCGTCCTCGGACAAGCGCAGGCCCAGCACCTCGACCCGGTCGCCGGTGCCGAGGAACGGCAGGGCCACGGCGAACAGCACGAACGGCAGCTCGATCAACGCTCGGCTGAGCAACCACCGTGGTCCCACCCGGGCCAGCGCCGCCACCGCCGCCACCAGCACGGCGTACGCGCCGAAGGCCCAGAACGCCTCACGCGGGGTGGCCACCACGGCGATGGTGAAGACCACCATCGCCGCGATCTTGACCTCGGGCGGGAGCCGGTGCACCGGCGAGTCCGACTCGCGGTACAGCACGTGCCCGTGACCGGCCCCCATTCGCGTACCCCTGCTCAGCTGGCCGTGCCGGCGCGCGACGTCGCCGCGTCATCCTCGGCGGGCGTGGGCGTCGCCACGTCACCGTCGGTCGGCGTGCTGCCTCGACGGCGCAGCAGCCAGAACCCGCCAGCCCCGATCGCGAAGGTGACCAGCACCCCGAGCACCCCGGACAGGCCGGTGGAGACGAAGCTGTTCCGCACGCCCCGCACGCCGTAGTCGGCGAGTGGGCCGTCGGCCAACTCGTGGTCGCGGGCCTGCTGGGCCGGGCAGCTTCCCTCGACGATGTTGTCGTCGGCGTCGACCGTGCAGCCCTTGAGCAGGGACGAATCCAGCCCATCCGGGTGGGACGAGGCGTAGTTGCTCACCACCCCGGCGAGCAGCAGGGCGACCAGCAGGCCGCCGGCCAGGAAGGCCCAGGATCGGTTCTTCATCGGACACCTCCGGCGACCGGGACGAGGGGAGCGGCGGGCGCGCGCAGGGAACGCAGCGCGTACACCAGGTCGGGGCGGACCTTCGCGACGGTGAGCACGGTGGTCGCGGTGATCAGGCCCTCACCGATGCCGATCAGCAGGTGGACGCCGGCCATCGTGCCGGCCAGCCCGGCCAGGTTGCCGCCCAGGTCGGTGGTGCCGCCGAGCCAGTACTGCAGGACGAAGCCCTGCGACGCCACGACCACGCTGAGCATCGCCGCGACGAACGCGGTCACGGCCAGGCCGGCCCGCGTGCGGGGCAGCACCCGCAACAGCAGCGCGATCAGCGCGTACGCCGCAGCGGTGCCGAGCAACGCCATGTTCGTGATGTTGAGGCCGAGCATCGCCACGCCGCCATCGCCGAAGATCAGTGCCTGCACGACCAGCACCACGGCCACGCAGAGCGCGCCGACCCACGGGCCGACCAGCATGGCGGCGAGTGCGCCACCGAGCAGGTGGCCACTGACACCGGCCGTGAAGATCGGGAAGTTGAGCATCTGGACGGCGAAGATGAACGCCGCCACCAGGCCGGCCATCGGGGCCAGCCGGTCGTCCAGGTCGCGCCGGCCGCGTAGAACGCAGACGGTGAGCGCGGCCAGAGCGAGCGCAGCGAAGATCGCTGCCACGGGACCGTCGATGATCCCGTTCGAGATGTGCATCGCCAGTGTCTGCACGCGACCTCCCACGCCTTAGCGGACCCGACCGGGCCGGCATGGCTCAGCCTATTTCCCAAGCATCGTTATTGCCAGACTCTGGCAACAAGGCATGGGCTTGATCACCTTTCCAGGTCAGGCTGCGCCGGCCCGCCGTCTCGCCCCCGCCGCGCCTCACCGCTCACGCGTCGCGCACACCGACGCGTCTCGGCGGCCGCGCCCCGCGCCACGGCGGTAGGGTCAGGCCCATGACCGCGCCCGACCGCCTCTCCCCCGGTGACCCCGCCCCCGAGTTCACCCTCGGCACCGACACCGGCGACCAGCTCTCCCTCAGCGACCTGCGAGGCCGCAAGGTCGTCCTGTACGCCTACCCGGCCGCGATGACCCCCGGCTGCACCAAGCAGGCCTGCGACTTCCGCGACTCGCTCGCCTCCCTCCAGGCCGCCGGCTACGAGGTCGTCGGCATCTCCCCGGACAAGCCGGAGAAGCTGGCGAAGTTCCGCGAGCGCGACGCGATCACCTTCCCGCTGGTGTCGGACCCGGACAAGGCGGTGCTGATCGCGTACGGCGCGTACGGCGAGAAGCAGTCGTACGGCAAGACCGTCACCGGCGTGATCCGCTCGACCTTCGTGATCGACGCCGACGGCAAGATCGAACGCGCGCTCTACAACGTCAAGGCCACCGGGCACGTAGCCAAGCTCCGCCGCGACCTCGGCCTGGACTGATCTGTCGTACCGGTTCGCTACGGTCCGTCAGTGGTTCGATACAAGTACACGCCCGAAGCGCTGGCCGCCGCTGCCGCCGCCGCCGCCGCCCGCAACATCACCGAGGTGATGCGGTTGCTCGGCGTACGCGTCAGCGGTGGCTCGCACGCGCACATCAGCCGGCAGCTCAAGCGGTTCGGCATCGACACGTCACACTTCGCCAGGCAGGCACACAACAAGGGTCGCAGTGGTCAACGGCGCACCACCTCGGCACAGCTTCTGGTGGTGCTGCCCGAAGGGTCCCGCCGGACGCCGGGCGTGCGGTTGAAGTGGGCGCTGGGCACCGTCGGCGTGCCGGAGGAGTGCGAGGGGTGTGGGATCGGGCCGGTGTGGCGAGGCGCGTCACTCATCCTGCACGTCGACCACATCAACGGGGACTTCCTCGACAACCGGCCACCGAATCTTCGGCTCCTCTGCCCGAACTGCCACAGCCAGACCGCCACCTACGCCGGCCGGCGGAACCGGGCTCGTGACCTCACCGTTCCCATCGGAACGGAGACCGGCGGCGGGGAGCACTCGTACGAGGCAGCCGGTTCCGATCGCAGACCAGCAGCGCGAGAAGAGCTCGTCGACCTGTTCGGTCGGGTCGACGCGCAACAGATGACGGCCCTTGATGCGGCAGGACACCTGGGCTGTCGCCCGGCATACCTGTACAAGGTCCGGCGCAGGCTCGAGCAGGAAGGCGTGCTGACACCGCGTCCGGACCGCCGCTGGCGTTCCAGGGCTCATCGCGACGTGGTGATCGAACAGGCGCTGGCCAATCCGGATGCTGGACCGAAACGGCTGTCGGGGATCCTCCGCAACCTGCCTGGCGGGGCATGCACGGTGAGTCATGGCACGGTCTCGGCCATTCTCAAGGAGGCCGGGCTCAACACCGTCGGAGCCAGACACTCTAGACTCAGGGAGTTGGCGGGAGTGGCGTAACGGCAGCCGCGCAGGTCTTAGGAACCTGTATCCGGAAGGATGTGGGGGTTCGAATCCCCTCTCCCGCACAGGGCACCGCACACCACATGCCGAACGGCGGCTGTTGGGCGCGTCACTGTCGCGGGTCGCGGCACTGGTCGTCGCGTCAGGATGGCGAGCGTGAGTCTGCGCTTCGTCCTCGACCCCGACCTGACCCCGCAGCTACGCGCCGAGATCGTGGAGCTCTGGGTGGACGTCAGCAACGCTGGCGGCGCGGTCGGTTTCGTGCCACCGGTCAGCACCACCGACGTGCACGTCATCGCCGATCCGACCTTCGCCGGCATCGTCGACGGACCGGACCGGCTGCTGGTCGGCTACTCCGGCGACCGACTGGTGGCCATGTTGATCTTCAACGACAACCGCTTCCCACTCAAGGCGCACTGGTGTGTGTTGAAGCGGGTGATGGTCCACCCGGACACCCAGGGCACCGGCTACGGCTCGGCGCTGATGGTGGAGGCCGCCCGGTTGGGCAGGGCGTTCGGCCACGAGGCGCTGCACGTCACGGTGCGCGACGGGCTGGGGTTGGACAAGTTCTACGGCCGGCTCGGTTATCGGGAGATCGGCCGGCTGCCGGGCGCGTTGCGGGTGGCCCCCGATGACGACCGGGACGAGATTCTGATGTGGCTCGATCTGACGGACGCCGACTGAGCGGTCAGCCCGCACACCACCGCGCGTTTGCCCGGGCCGAACTGGTGGTCGGCGCGTTGGTGGCCGGCGCGCTCGCCCTCGCCACCTCGACCGGGCGACGAGTCGGCGTCGGCGTGGCGGTGGGCCGGTTGCCCGGCGGCCGGGTCGACGCGGACGGACGTCGGGTGGACGCCCCGCCGCCAGGTGCGTACATCCGGACGGTGCTGTTCTGCACCTGGCCCGGTGCCATCCGGATGCCGCCGACGGTGACCCGGTTGTCGTACACGTCGCTGATCCGGACGTTGAACGGACCCGGCCCGGCGCCGGAGGCGATCAGCCAGTAGTTGTAGTCCTGCCGGGCGGCCGACTGCCAGGGACCGCTGTCACCCTGCCGGATTTCGACGGACCGTAGCGGGTTGCCGTGGTTGCCGACCCGGACGGCGAACCACCACTGCGACGAGCCCTCCTTGATCCGGAAGGTGAGTGGTCCGGGCAGCGGCGGGTTGACGACCGCGCGGTAGGTGACCGGAACGAGGCCCTGGACCGGGTCGGCGATCCGGGCGAACGCCTCGCGGGACAGGTCGAGGTGCCCGGGTTCGCACTCCGGGCACTGGTCCATGATGAGCACCCGGACGGTGCCCTTCGGGCCGATCACGTCGAGGAATCCGCCGCAGGCGGCTCCGGCGGAGTATTCCGTCGGACCGAGCGCGACGTAGAGCCGGTTGGCCGGGGCGGCCGGGTTCGAGCAGTTGCCGCCGGCGCCCTTGGAGTCGTAGAAGGTGGCCTTGCCGGTGTGCGCGGCGGTGCCGGTGGGTGGCGCGGCGGCGAGCGTCCGGCCGGCGGCGCAGGCCGGGGTGGAGCCGGAGCGCAGGGTGAGGGTGAGCCCGAGCGCGGCCGCGAGGACGGTGACGCCGGTGGCGACCAGCCAGGGCTTCGCGCCGGACGACGGCGCCGGCCGGTCCTCGGGGGGATGGTCCAGGTCGATGGTGATGTCGACAGCGCTTCCGTCCGGCACGAGGGCGATGCTGCCGGACTCGGGCGCGTGCCGACAAGCGGGCTAAGCCAAAGCTAAGACAGCATCGACGGACGGTGATGAGGGGGTGCCAATTGCGGGTGGGCGACGCGGTCAGGGCGCGACGACGACCGGGGCGTCCACGGCGAGGGGTCCACTGTCGAGCGGCACCAGGTTCAGTCCGAAGAGGAGCTTCTGCTTGATGTTGCGGTGCCGCCCGAGGGTGCGCAGCGGCTCTTTCGTGCGTACCCCGGTCTCCTGGTCGGTGGTGGTCACCACGCAGCGGTCGCACGGTCCCGCGGCCCGGAACAACCGGTCGCCGATGCGCAAAGGCAGACCGACCCAGTCGTCCTCGGCCCAGGCCGGCGCACCGCCGACCACCAGGTTGGGTCGGAACCGGGTCATCGGCACCGGTTCCTCGCCCGCCTCGGCCAGCCAGTCGTTGAGGGCGTCGAGGGAGGCGGCGTTGGCCAGCAGCAGCGGGTAGGCGTCGGCGAAACTGACCTGGTCACCGGTGTCGTGTTCGCTGGTCCCGGCGGCCCGTTGGCGGGTCGGCTGGGCCAGCCAGACCAGCCGGACCGGTCGGCCGAGCAGGGCGCCGAGCCAGTCGTCGGCCGATTGGCCGGCCGGTAGCGCGGGGACCGAGAACTTGCGGCTGCGAAAAACTCGCACCGCGACCGGTTCGCCGCCGGCCGGTTCCGGCACGTCGAGGTCGGGTTGCCCGTCGGCGCGCAGCGTGAGGCCCCCGGGGCGCACCGCGGCGTGCAGGCCGACGAGCCGGGTCGTTTCCCGCTGTGTCACGCCGACGCCGTCGGCGTCCACGACCATCCAGCGCCGGTCGCCGGCCAGGCCCCACTGGTGCACGAACGCCCCGTCGTGGTCGAGCCGGTGACAACCCTTGATGGGGTACGTGTGAATCGAGGTCAGCCGCACCCGGTTACCATGCCACGCCGATCCCGTCGCCGGGGTACCAGTGCTTGGCCGGGCTCTCCCGGTAGGCGAGGAACCGCCGGCCGGTGCGTTCGGCGTGTTCGGCGAGCACGTTGGTGCTGGTGACGTTGTCGGTGAGCAGGATCGCGCCGGGGGCGAGCTTGGGCTGCACGGCGTCGAACTCACGCTTTTCGTGGGCACGGCTGTGGTCGCTGTCGTGCAGGAACAGGTCGACCGGGCGGTCCAGCGCGCCGATCGAGGCGATGGAGTCGCCGATCACCAGGTCGACGACCTCCGACCAGGGCGCGACCCGGGCGAGGTAGCCGGCCTCGGGGTTGATGTCCAGCGAGGTGACCCGGCCCGGGTGCCCGTCCTGCGCGTTGCGCAGCAGGGCGGATGCCAGGACGCAGGTGCCCAACCCCTTGTCGACGCCGGTTTCCACCACGTGTGCCGGGTGGGTGGCCCGGACGATCGCGTACCAGCCCACACGTCGGGCATAGCGGACTTTCTTGTCGGCGAGGCCGCGGCGGGCCGCTGCGGCGGTGGCCCGTTCGATGTGTTGGCGCAGCACGTCGTCGGACTCGATTTCGGCAACGTAGCCGCGGACCTGCTTTACGGGGATGTCGCAGACGACGCTGACGAACCAGGTCAGGTGGTGGCGGCTCAGCTTGGTCAGCTCGTACGTGTAGTTGTGATGTTCACGGGAGGTGACCAGCCACCGGGCCGAGGCGCGCAGCACCCTGGCGTCGTGGCGGGCGACCCGGGCGAGCCGCTTGGGGAACGCGGCGACGGGTGCGAGCGGGGTACGGGCGATGGCTCGGCGGAGCTTCGTTGCGTCCACCGAAGGTTCATACCACTTCCTCGGGAACGCTGGCAGAGGGAAATGGCGGATGGTGCGCCGCCCGATTTGGAACCCACGTCGCACGATGGTGGCCGGACGAGGGTACGCGATCAGCAACCACGTTCAGTAGCATCGCGCCCATGCCACGTCGTGAACAAACAGCGGAGCACTGGACGGAACCGAGTTACGGCGCCGCCGGCGGGCCTCAACCGACCGAGGAGATGCCACCGGACGCCGCGCCACCGCGCCGCCGCCGTCGCTGGCGCCGGATCGCCCTGTTCAGCCTTCTGATCTTGCTGGTCCTGGGTGGCAGCGGAATGGTGGCCGGCGGCCTCTACCTGCGATCGGTCGAGTCGGGTATCGAGCGGGTCGACGCCTTCGACGGTGTGCCCGAGGAGTCCCGCCCACAGGCGGCGGTCGACGGCGCGATGAACATCATGATTCTGGGCAGCGACTCACGCGACCCGGAGAAGACGAGCGGGTCACGCACCGACACGATCATCCTGGCCCACCTGCCGAAGGACCGGAAGAGCGCCCAGCTGATCTCGATCCCCCGCGACACCTGGGTTTCGGTGCCGAAGTCGGCGGACGGCAACAACGGTGGCCGGGACGCCAAGGTGAACGCCGCATACGCCTGGGGTGGGGTGCCCCTCATGGTGCAGACGGTGGAGAAGTTCACCGGCGTCCGGGTGGACCACGTGACGTTGATCGACTTTGCCGGTTTCAAGGAGATCATCGACGCGCTGGGCGGCGTCGACATCGACTCGGAGAAGAGCTTCACCTCGATCCACGAGCCGTTCCGCAACTTCAAGAAGGGCGTGCAGCGGATGGACGGCGAGGCGGCTCTGGACTACTCGCGCCAGCGCAAGCAGTTCGCCGACGGTGACTTCGCCCGGATCCGCCACCAGCAGCAGGTGATCCGCGCCATCATCGACAAGGCCTCCTCCGGAGGCATCCTCACCAATCCCGGCAAGTTGAACAGTTTCCTCAAGGCCACCTCGAACTCGGTCTCGGTGGACAAGGAGCTGTCGCTGTTCGACATGGCGACGCAGATGCGCGGCGTGCGCGGCGGGAACATGACCTTCGTGACCAGCCCCACCAAGGGCACCGGCCGGATCGGCTCGGAGAGCGTGGTGTTGGCCGACAACGCCCGAGCGAAGACGTTCTACGACGCGGTCCGCCGGGATTCGGTCGGCGAGATCATCAGCCTCGGCAAGAAGTAGACCTGGGGCCGGCGCGGGAACCCGCCGGCAGTCACCACAAAAGACGGGCGGCGGCCTCACGGCCGCCGCCCGTCGCTGTGTGTCGGTGGGCCTGCCGGGAACCACCACCCGTGATCGGGTTCGGTCAGTACGCCCCGCGTCGGGCCAGCACCACGCTGACCGTCTTCCAGAGGATGGCGAGGTCGTAGACCAGCGACCAGTTGTCCACGTAGTGCAGGTCCAGCCGGACCGCGTCGTCCCAGGTGAGGTTGGAGCGGCCGGAGATCTGCCAGAGGCCGGTGATGCCCGGCCGCACCAGCAGCCGCCGACGCACGTCACCGCGGTAGTCGTCGTCCTCGGTGGGCAGCGGACGCGGGCCGACCAGCGACATCTGCCCGCGCAGCACGTTGATCAGCTGCGGCAGTTCGTCGAGGGAGAGCGCCCGCAGGTGCCGGCCGATCGGGGTGACCCGAGGGTCGTCCTTCATCTTGAAGAGCAGGCCGTCACTCTCGTTCCGATCCTGCAGGGCTGCCAGCCGCTGCTCGGCGTCGGTGTACATCGTCCGGAACTTCCAGACCTTGAACGCCCGACCCTCGTGGCCGATCCGGGTCTGCCGGAACATCACCGGCCCAGGGTCGTTGATCTTGATGGCCATCGCGATGGCGAACAGCACCGGGCTCAGCAGCACCAGCCCGACCAGCGCGGTCAGCCGGTCCAGAACACTCTTGGCCAACAGGGAGAGACCGGAGATGGTCGGCTCGTCCACGTTGAGCAGAGGAAGACCCTCGATGGGCCGGACGTGGATGCGGGGACCGGTGACGTCGGTGACCTGGGGGACCACCACCAGGTTCAGGCCGGTGCCCTCCAACTGCCAGGCGAGCTTGCGAAGCTCGTACGACTCCAGGCTGGCCGGGCCGCAGACCGCGATGGTGTCCGCGCCGAGTTGCTGGACCAGCGGCACCAGGTCCCAGCCCACGTACACCGGCACCGGGGCGTTCACCCGTTCGCCTGGGCGGGGATGGTGGGGCAGGTGGATGGCGACCGGGTGCAGCCCGGCCCCGTAGTTACGGGTCACCACCTCGTGCACCGCGAGCGCGTCGACGAGGCGGCCGACCAGCAGCACCTTCTGCGACGCCCGCCCGGTACGCCGGATCCGCCGCAGCACCACCCGGGCGGCGAACCGAACCACCAGCGTGTAGAGCAGCAGGCAGACGATGATGGCAGCGACCGTCGCCCGGGACAGGTCCTTCTTGAAGCCGAGCGCCAGGAACGAGACCGCCGCGGCCATCGCGAGGCTGGCCCGGGCGACCCGCTTGAGTTCTTCGGTGCCCAGCCCCAGCGCACGCTGGTCATACGCCCCGGCGGCGACGAGCATGATCAGCCAGCCCACCGGGACGCCGACAAAGGCCGCGAGGCTGAAGGAACTGACGTTCCCGAGCACCCGCTGGTCCCAGAAACCGGCGTCGGCGTCGGCGAGCAGGGTGACGACCGTCCGGCTGGCGGCCAGGGCCGCGAGTACGTCGAGCAGGACCAGCCAGGCTACGTAGCGACGGCGCCAGTTGGCCCGAGGTGCGACCGGACGTGCGAACACCGACCGGGCCATGCCGTTCGAGGGAGGCGTGATCACCCCCAGGTCGGGGTCGAAACTCGGTCTTTGCTGCGACGAGACAGCCGTGAGGAATTGCGTCTGTGCGGACACGACCTTCCTTTCCCATGTCGCCCCCGTCGGGAGATCGCGACGAGCACCCTATGCGTCCATGCCGTGTCGTGCCTAGTGGCGGTTCGGGTCCTTCCTCAGCCGGATCAGTTCCGCGGTGCCGATTTCCGGGCACTCAACTCCTGCACGAGCGCCCCGTGGGCCGGCTTCGGCTCGAACTCGTCGTTGAAGACGCAGGCGGCGCCGTACCCCGGATAGTGCGAACCGATCCAGCTGCTGACGTCGGAGAAGCCCCACAGCGTGATCGATTCGCAGGTGGAGACGGCGAGACATGCCTTGAGCATGTGTTGGTAGAGCAACGCCTGGTCCAACAGCTTCTGGGTGGTGATCGGCAACGGCACTCGCACGTCCAGCTCGGTGATGGCCACCGAGACGCCCAACGCGGCGAAGCGGCGCAGATTCCCCGTCGCGTCCTTCGGCGGCGAACCCAACCGGATATGGCTCTGGAAGCCGACACCGTGCACCGGCGCGCCACCCGCGCGCAGCGACTTGACCAGCCGCAGCAGGCCATCGGCCTTACGCGTGCGACCCTCGGTGCCGTAATCGTTGATGAACAGTCGGGCGTCCGGGTCCGCCTCGTGGGCCCAGCGGAACGCGTCGGCGATGTAGCGCGGGCCCAGCTTGCGCAGCCACAGCGAGTCTCGCAGCGACCCGTCCTCGGCGAGCACCTCGTTGACCACGTCCCAGGCCCAGATCTTGCCCCGGTAGCGGCTGACGACGGTGATGATGTGCTGCCTGAGCACGGCGCGCAGTTGCTCAGGCGACCAGCTCTCGGTGATCCACACCGGGATGTTGCTGTGCCAGAGCAGTGTGTGACCGTAGACGGCCTGCCCGTTGGCCCTGGCAAAGTCGACAAACTGGTCACTGGCCGACCAGTCGTACACGCCAGGCCGCGGTTCCAGGATCGTCCACTTCATCGCGTTTTCGGCGGTGACCGCGTTGAACTGACTCGAAAGCGTCCCGCGATACCGCGCGTCCGAAGTCAACAGCTGCCCGTTGACGGCGGACCCGATCCTGACGTTCGACGGCATCAGGTCGCGCAGCGCCGGCGGACCCGGGGTGGGCGACGGCTTTCCGGTGGGCGCGGCAGCCGACTCGGCCGGGCCCACTCCGCGGTCCCAGCCAAAGTATGCTGCGCAGGCGACGAGGACCAGCACCACCACCGACACCACGACCACACGAGCCCGGGCCAGCCGTGACATCGTGCGGTCGACCGATGTCGGCATCCGCGATTGCAACACCGGCCAGCCGTCGTCCGTTCGGACAACGGTGCCCGTCGCGGCACCGGCGCGGACCTCTTCGGTCATTAGCATCCCCAGACAGAAGTAGCGACGCAGCGTGACGAGGCCCAACTGATGCGCCTGATCGATCCTACGGCCACCGACACAAAGGGGCCGCCCGACAGTCGGCCGACTTCCTCCGCGCCGACGTGTCGGCGCAGGCCGACCGCAGCCAGCGTTCACCCCCGGTCGCGCCGCGACCCATAGAGACATCGGCGGTCTGACAGTGCAGCACGGTCATCCCATCAACGGCGGCGCGGCAAGCCTGCGGGATCCGGCGATCCCACCAGTCGGCGGGGCACCGGGCGACGCCGCTGCGCGCGGCACGGCTGCGGTGTCCCCGCCGAACCCCCCGGTCCGTGGTGGCTCCGCCATCATGCGCAGCGGCGCGCTCTCGATGCTCGCCCTGGTGGCGGTGGGCGCGACCCGTCTGGTGCACGGCTCACTCACCAGCCACGCCACCGACCGCGCCACCTACGGGTTGGTCGGCATCATGCTGGCCGCGAGCATGGTCGCCAGCCTGCTGCTTCCCGGCGGCGTCTCCAGCGGCCTGTCCAAGTTCGTCGCCTTTCATCGTGGTGCCGGCGACCTGCCCGCGGCCTGGGCCGTACACCGGTTCCTCTCCCGGCTCGGCCTGACGGCCTGCCTGGTGCTCGGCGCCGCGACGGCGCTGGTGGTGCAGTGGATCTACCACCTTGGCGCACTGGACACGCTGACGCTCGCGGTGTTGACCGCCACCTACTCGCTCTACACGGTGGACAAGGCGGCCATGTACGGGCACGGCCTCGTCCCCCAGTACGCCCGCATCGAACTGGCCACGTCCGCGCTGGCGGTGGTGACCACCGTCGTGGTGATCGCCACCGGTGAGACCGTCTACCTCCTGCCGCTCTGCCTGGGGTACGCCGTCTTCGTCGCCCTGTGCCGGCACCGGCTGCGCGCGCACCGTCGGCGTGAGGGGGCGCCGGCCGGTGGGCGGTTCGACCGACGCGAGGTCGTCACCTTCGCCGTACTGGGCAGCATCGGCACCCTGGCCAGCGCCGGTTTCCTCCAGACGACCCAGCTTCTCGGCGGTCACTTCGCGGACCCGTCCGAGGTGGCCTACCTGGTCGCGGCCGTCGCCCTGATCGCACCGCTGTGGTTCCTGCCCCGGGCGCTCGCGCTGGCGCTCTTCCCGGCAATGGCGGGGGCTCAGGGCGCGGGGGACACCACCGCGGTACGCCGACAGGTGGACGCGTCCACGCGTGCCCTCGCGGTGACGATGGCCCCGGTCTTCGTGGTCGGCCTGCTGGCCGCGCCCCTCGTGTTGGGTCTCTTCGGCGGCCAGGAGTACGCCGCCGGTGCCACAGTGCTGCGCGTCATGCTGTGCGCCGCCTTCCTCGGCATCCTTCAGGTGCCGTCGGTGAACGCGTTGGCCAGCGGGCCGCTGACCCAGGCTCGGGTGCCGGTGATCTCCGCCGTGGTGGGCTGCCTGATCGGGTTGGCCGTGGTGGTGGCCACGGCCAGGTCGATGGGTGCCACCGGGGTCGGCCTCGGCTACCTGGTGGGCACCGCCGTCACCGCGACCATTCCGGTGGTCACGGTCTGGTGGCTGCACCGGCTCGCCTGGACGATGACCCTGGTCCGGAGCATCGCCCTGGTCGTGGTCGCCGCGCTGGTGACCCGCCTGGACGTCATGCAGACCTGGTCGTGGACCGCCGCCACGGTGACCCTCGCCGGGTTCGTCGTGGCCGGGCTCGTGCTCAGTGGCGACATTCGTCGGCTGCTCGTCCTCGCCCGCAGCCACCGCGGGTCCGCGTCCACCCCGGTCACCACTCCCCCGTCTAAGACCCAACAGAGCGTCTGAAGAAAGAGAACAGCGTGAACGAGACGTCCGAGCAGTTGTCACCACCCCTCGCCAAGCAGCGCACCCTGCGCATCCTGGCGGTGACGAACCTCTGGCCAGAGCAGGGCAGCTACCGGGGCATCTTCGTGCAGCGGCAGGTGTCCGCGCTGCGCGCGCTCGGTCACCACGTCGATGTCGAGGTGGTGGCACAGTCCCGCGGCAAACTGGATTACTTCACCGCCGCGGGCCGGATCCGCCGGCAGGCACGGAAGGGCGGCTACGACATCGTTCACGTGCACTACGGCATGACGGCACCGGCGGCCCGGCTCGCTGGTCACCCCGCCCGGGTGCTGTCGCTCTATGGCAGTGACGTCAACGCCCCCCGCCAACGTTTCATGACGAAGCTGGGCTGGGGTGGCACGCGGGCCCGGATCTACGTGTCTCGCCGGCTGGCCGAGACGGCCGGTGACGCCGCCGGCCACGTGGTGGCCAACGGGGTCGACTTCCAACTGTTCCAGCCTGGTGACCGGGTCGCCGCCCGGCGTGCTCTCGGCATCGCCCCCGACGCCCGGGTGGTGCTCTTCGGCGCCGACCCCGGCCGTGCGGTGAAGGGTTACGACGTCTTTCGCGACGCGCTGGCCGAACTGCGGCGCCAGGACCCCTCGGTGCAGGAGCTGATCCTGTCCGCGCCGGGTCAGCCCGAGGCCGAGCTGGTCCGCAAGTACGACGCGGCCGACGTCATGCTGTTCACGTCACGGCCAGGCAGCGAGGGCTCACCAACGGTGGTCAAGGAAGCCACCGCGATGGGCCTGCCGGTCGTCACCGTCGACGTCGGAGACGTCGCCGAGGTGCTGGCCGACGTACGGCCGGGAGCCGTCGTGCCGTTCCCGGCCGGTCCGGTGGCCGGGGCGGCTCGCGACCACCTGGTGTCTGAGCTGGCCAACCGGGTCCGCGAGGTGCTGCACCACGGAGCACGGGCGAACGGGCGCGAGCGAAGCAGCTGGCTGGACGAGCGCCTGGTGGCGGAGCGGATCGCAGAAATCTACCGGTCGGTGCTCGGGTCGTGAGCACCACGCTCGTGACCGGGTCGCACGGCTGGGTCGGCACCCACCTGCGTCGCCTGGTCGCCGCCAACAGTGAGCGGGTGGTCGGGTTGGGTCGCCGCCCCCGGCAGGCCGGTCCAGGCGAGACCTACCACCAACTGGACCTGCACGACCCGGAGGCGGTCCGCGCACGGCTCCAGGCGGTACGCCCCGACGTCGTCTTCCACCTGGCCGCGACCCTCCCCCAGCGGGGGGCCAACGCGGCAGACGTGGTGGCCGATGCGGTGCACACCACCTACAACCTCTGTCAGGAGCTGCGCCGGGTCGACACCCGGTCGGGCCGGCCGGCGCGTCTCGTCCTGGCCGGATCCTCCGCGCAGTACGGCGCGGTACCGCCAGAGCTGAACCCCATCACCGAGCAGACGTTGCCACGCCCCATGGGCGCCTACGGCCATGCCAAGGCGGCCGCCGAGTCGCTGGCCCTCGCGCTCGGCGCCGACGGGCGGATCGCCGTGCTGGCCGCCCGGCCCTTCAACCATGTCGGCCCCGGCGAGGACGGTGCCACGGTGGCCGGCTCGCTGGCCCGACGGGTGGCTGACGTGGTGGCCGGGCGCGCCGATCGGGTTCAGGTCGCCGACCTCGACGCGGTGCGCGACTTCACCGATGTCAGGGATGTCGCGCGGGCGTACGTCGAGCTGGCGGAGTTGGGCAGACCTGGCGAGATCTACAATGTCTGCTCGGGTTCCGGGGTGACCGTCCGGCAGGTCCTGGAGACTCTGCTGGACCTGGCCGGGCTGGACTGGTCCGTCGTTGACGTGGTCGCCGGGCGCAGCGACATCCGCTGTCAGGTGGGCTCGGCCGCCAAACTCGCCGCCGAGACACCCTGGAAGGCTGAGACGCCGTTGCGGGATAGCCTGCGTGGCCTGCTGACAGAGTTGGCAACCCCGGCCGGAGCCGGCCAATGAACGACAAGGAGAGGCACGGGATGACGGCGTTATCAACCGATGGGGCTTGGACGGGGCGCCGGGTTCTGGTCACCGGTGCCGGCGGGTTCATCGGCTCCCACCTGACCGAGCGGCTGGTCAGGGCCGGCGCGGAGGTACGCGCCATGGTCCGGTACACCGGGAGGTCCGACCTCGGCATGCTCGCCGACGTCGACCCGGAGATCCGCCGGTCGGTGGAGGTGGTGCACTCCGACATCACCGACCCCTTCGCGGTCCGCCGTGCCATCGCCGACTGCGACACGGTCTTCCACCTGGCCGCCCTGATCGCGATCCCGTACAGCTACGTGGCGCCGGCGTCCTACGTGGCGACCAACGTGACCGGCACGCTCAACGTGCTGGAGGCGGCGCGTGATCTCGGGGTACGGCGGCTGGTGCACACGTCCACCTCCGAGACGTACGGGACGGCCCGTTACACGCCGATCGACGAGGACCACCCGATCCAGCCCCAGTCGCCCTACTCGGCCTCGAAGATCGGCGCCGACGCGATGGCCGAGTCGTTCTACCGGTCGTTCGATCTGCCGGTGGCCGTGATCCGTCCGTTCAACACCTACGGTCCCCGGCAGAGCGCCCGCGCGGTGATCCCCACCGTCGCCGCTCAGGTGGTGGCGGGGCGGGAGAAGATCGCCCTCGGCGACCTGCGGCCGGTGCGCGACCTGACGTACGTCACCGACACGGCGGACGGGTTCATGGCCGTAGCAGCCGCCGACCAGTGCGTCGGGAAGGTCACCAACATCGGCAACGGCCGGGGCATCACGATCGGCGACCTGGCGCGCCTCATCGCGGAGGTGGCGGGGCGGCCGGACATCGACATCGTCGAGGACAGCCAGCGGCTCCGGCCACCGCAGAGCGAGGTGTTCGAACTGATCGCCGGCACCGACCGGGCGCGGGAACGCTGCGGCTGGGAGCCGACTGTGTCGCTGCGTCAGGGCCTCGCGGAGGTCGTCGACTACGTGCGCGCGAACCTGGGCCGTTTCGATGTGGACCGGTACGTGGTATGAGGGCGATCATTCTCGCTGGTGGGCGCGGCACCCGGTTGCGTCCCTTCACCACCAGCTTTCCGAAACCGCTGATGCCGGTCGGTGACATCCCGATCCTGGAGATCCTGCTTCGCCAGCTCAAGGCACACGGCGTCACTGACGTGACGCTATTGACCGGTCACCTGGCGTACCTGCTGGAGGGGTACTTCGAGGATGGCGGCAAGCTGGGTCTGCGCATCGACTACGTTCGCGAGGAGCAGCCGCTGGGCACGGCGGGGCCGTTGCGCCAGCTGGCGGGGTCCCTGGTCGACGACTTCTTCGTGATGAACGGCGACCTGCTCACCGACCTGGACTTCACCGCCCTGATGGCGCATCACCGGGGCAGCGGAGCTCCGGTGACGATCAGCGTCTACACCCGGTCGGAGAAGATCGAGCTGGGCATCCTCAAGATTGACGAGTCCGGTGACGTGATCGGCTACGACGAGAAGCCGACGCTGAACCTCGACGTCTCGATGGGCGCCTACGCCATGTCACCCAAGGCGCTCGAGAAGATTCCGGCCGGCGCGTACGACATGCCGCAACTCATCCTCGACCAGCTGAGCACCACCGGCCGGGTCGCCAGTTGGCGGCACCGCGGCTTCTGGTTGGACATTGGGCGAGTGGACGACTACAGCCTGGCCAACAAGATGTTCGCCGAGAACCCGACCGGGTTCCTGCCGCCCAACTAGCGCCACCACAACGATTCGGCCCGGCCGCCCCTGGGGGTGGCCGGGCCGAGTTGTGTGATTCACCGCCCGAGCGCGGAGACCGCCCACTTGCCGATCTCGCTGCTGGCGCGCACCGCCTTGATGACCAGCGCCAGGCCCGGCACCCGTGGTCGGGTGTACCGGCTGATCAGCTGGAACCAGACGCTGAGCCCGGCGATCCGGCGGCGGCTGATGCTGCCCTCGTGCCGGTGGAACCGGACGACCGGATGGCCGAGGTGCGCCGGGTGGACGCCGTTGGCGAGCGCCCGCAGGACCAGCTCGACGTCGACCTTGATGGGTAGTTTTTCGTCGTAGCCGCCGAGGCGGAGCAGCAGCTCACGCTCGATGGACATGCCGGAGTGCTTGAACGGCAGCCGCGGACGGGTCAGGACCGACCAGAGCATGTGGCGTGCCGTCGGGTAGGACGGGAGACTGATGACCCGGGCGGAGTTGCCCACCAGCTCCTCGTAGTCGGTGTAGATCCAGAGGGACCCGGTCTCCGTCAGGAACTCCTGGATGCGGGCCAGGCCGTCCTCAGTGAACTGGTCGTCGGAGTCGAGGACGGTGATGTAACGGCCTCGGGCGACGCGCAGGGCGGTGTTGCGGGCTGTGCTGATGCCCGATGGCTTCTGCCGCACGAGTCGGATGCGCTGGTCGGCCAGGAGACCGGCGGCGGCCAGGCATTCCTGGGCCGGCACGGTGGAGCCGTCGTCGACCACGACGATCTCGAAGTCGTCGAAGGTGCCGTTGAGCACGCTGCGGATGGACGTCACGAGCAGTTCGGGACGGTCCCGCACCGCGATGCAGACCGAGATCGCCGGAGTTACCCGGCGCACCGGCTCGGTGAGCCCGACGGTCGGAGCGTCGACGTTAGGGCCGGGAGCGCCCGGCAGTGGCTGGAGTGCGCGATGGTCCCGGTCGGTCAACTGGGCGGCGCGCACCGCGAAAGGGCCTTCGCTCACCGCGAGCGTCGACCGCCGCTCGGGGCGAGGCCCGCGCTGACCGGTGACCGGCCAGCGGACGAGCCATCGGCTCTACTTGTATCGCCCATGCCCAAAACCCCCGTGATGGTCACTGCTGGCCGTCCCTCGTGACGTTCCGGTAGGACTGTCACGCCGAAGGACGCCCGATCTGGACGCCGCGCGCGGCAGATGGATTCTAGCGATGCACTCATGATCGCACCACTACTGAATGTGGACGAGTAGTGACACAAACGCGTGTCGCGCTACCTCAGCGGAATCCCGCCGGGGGCCGCACCTGACGCGCGTGCGCCAGGATCTCGTCGGTGGCGAGGATCCGGGTGTCGTCCTCCCGGGCACCGGCGGAGCCACCGATACCGGTGGGCCCGTCCTCCTTCTGATCGATGGATGTGGAACGTCGCGCGGCCCACCATGCCAGACCGACGATCGTCCAGAGAAGGGGCGGGAGCAGGGGATCCTCCATCGATGGCGAAAGGAAGCCAACGATGCAGGCGAATATGATTGCGGCGATTCCCCACAGCACGGCCGGCGCTGGCCGGTGCCCGGTACGACGTAGTTGACGCGTCCGGGCCAGCAGTGGTTTGGCAATCATGAAGAGCCACACCAGGTACGCGCCGAACCCCAGAACGCCGACCTCCATGACCAGGTGCAGCCAGAAGGAGTCCACCTGAACCGCCTGGAAGCCGTAGCGGTTGAAGCCACCCGGGCCAAATTTCGGGTTCTTGTGCCAGTTCGGATTGTCCTTCTCGGCGACCACACCACCGAACTGGCCGATACCGAAGCCGAGAAGGGGTTGATGCGGCAGGATCTTCGCTGCCTGCTGTAGGTAGAGCACCCGGATCTCGCGGACGGGCGCGGGCGAGTGGGTGGGCTGCGGCGCGACCGCGGCCGGCGAGCCGTGCGGGGCGCCGGCCCCACTCGCCCCCGGCGAGGTCGGCGGCTTCGCCGAGGCCTTGGGGCTACCTGACGTCGTCGAGCCATCGTCCGGCCGAGCGGTGGGCGTCGGGGTGGGCCTAGCCGTGGCTGGCCCGGGCGGGGACGACTCGCTGCCGGCCGGGTGGTCGAAGCTCGTGAACGCGTTGCCGATGCGGCGTTCCCATTCGGCCCGGTTGTCGGGGCGGGCGGCGATCTGAGCGACAGTGCAGAGGACCACCAGCAGACAGACGGCGAGGACGCGTCGCGTGTTGGTGCGGGCCACCACCGCGATCACCACCGCGCCGATCAGCACGCCCAGCAGCGTTTCCCGGGACTGGGTCGCCGACATGGCGACGGCGACGACGGCAGCCACGGCCCACCAGCGCCGTCGGACGTCGGTGGCAATCGCCAGCCAGGCGACGAAGCCGAGCATGGTCAGCCCCAGGACGTGGCCGAGGTGGTTCGGGTGGGACAGCAGCCCCTGTGCGCGGCTCTGCTCCGACCACGTCAGGTCCACCCAGCCGAGTACGCGGTAGGCCGGCTCGCCCACGACCATCTGGATGAGAGCGAGCAGCACGTTGACGCTCACCACCACCGCCACCACGATGAGCAGGCGACGGATCATCGTCGCGTTCAGCTCGGCGGCGCGCAGCGCGTAGAAGACGATGACGCCGCGGAAGTAGACGAACAGCGCCTCGCCCATCAGGGACATCGAGGAGTCGTTCACCAGGCCGGCGAGCACCATCACCAGCCCCAGCACCAGCAGGGCGAGGTCGGCGCCGGTACGGAACCGGTGCCACAGCCGATCGACGACGACCTTGACCACCGTCAACCCAGCAAGCCCCAGGTAGAGGGCTGTCTTCAGTTGCTTGGGCCACTGGGCGGAGCCGTCGAGGTTGGCTCGTGGATCCACGCTCGTCGGCCCGCTCAGCACCTGTGCCCAGGTTTCGAGGAGCACATGCACCAGCAGCGCGCCGACGACCACCACGATCGCTGTGGAGAGCAGCCCGGAGATCGGCCGGGTGGGCCGGTTCGTCGCAGGGGCCACGCTGGGGATGGAACCGTTCATCACACGTCCCTACGGCGTCGGACCAGCATCACCACGAGCACGATGAGACCGACGGCGAGGGCACCGCCGGCACCGGCGAGCAACACCATCGGCCAGACCGACTGGTCGCTCGGCTCGGACTCGTTCTGCTGCCGTTCCACGGCATTCTGCCGGTACGCCTTGGCCAGTAGGTTGCCGGGGGATGCCTGCGCGACCCCGTCGAACTGGGCGATCGCGGTCGAGTGCTGACCAGCGAAGTAGGCGTCCAGGGCCTTGCGATACAGCTGATCGGAGTCACCGAGCTTGTTGGCCGTTCCGGCCTGGCCGAGCAGCGCGTTCAGGGTCGACGACGGCACGATCACCCGATTTGCCCGGTCGGGACGAGCCTGATCCTGGTCGATCATCCCAGCTACCCGGCCGCTCGGGTCCAGGGCTATACCACCGTGGGAGCTGGTTCCGATGTCCTGGTTGATTCGGGAGATCGACTCCGCGCCCCGCCGGCCGGTGCCCGTGATGCCGACGAGCTTCGAACGCGGACGGTACGTGGCGGTGCGGAAGTCGTCGTCGGCGGTCCCGAAGCCGAGAATCAGCAGGGAACTTCCCTCGGCCAAGGTCGCCGACGGGTTGAGCTCCACCACCGGCAGGCTCCCCCGCGCGAACTTGATGAGCGCGATGTTGCCGGTCTCGGGCGGCAGCGCCCGGACGACCTGCGCCGGGATGGCCGGCTCCGTGGTGAGGTTGCCCTTGGCGGTGTTGAGCTGGCCGCGGATCTGGGTACCGGGCTCGGTGCCCGGATCGATGCCGGTGAACTTCGTAGTGCCCATGTTGGTCCGGATGTACTCCTGGACCTGCGCGGGGGCCAGTTTCTGCTCGCGTACGAGCATCCGGGCCACCGTGTCGAGCGCGATCTGCCGGGCGGTTTCCTGGGTGGGCTTGACGCACGCGCTGCTGGTGAGGGCGTGCCCGTCCGGGGTGACCACGAAGGCACTGCACCGGCGAGTGAAGGTGATGGGCGTGGCCCGTACCGGCGCGTTGGTCTTGGCGTCGCGGACGTAGCCGGTGAAGACCGTCTCGACGAAGATGAGTGCGGGCGCGGCAACCGCCAACGCGCGCTCCTCGGGACTGTACGGTGCGGCCTGCGCCCATGGCTTCAGCGGTGGGTCGACGGCAGCGGCCGTGGGGAACGCGGTGGCGCCAACCGTCGGTGGGGCGCTGGGGCCAGCCGGCTCGTCAGGTGTGAGCGCCCAGACTCCCACGCCGCTGCCCACTGCCACCACCAGCGCGAGCGCGGCCACTTTGACCCAGAGGCCGGTGCGGCGCTTCGGTGGCTCCGACGGCCGGATCCGTCGCACCGGCCCGGCGAACGGATCGTGGGGTGGCGCGACGTCCGCCGATGGGGCGGCGGGCGACTGCGGCTCGTCGGCGACGGGTTGCGCCGGCGTGGGGTCGGGCACCACCGGCGGGCCGGCGTGCAGCGCCCACGGCGCCGGCGGAGGGCCCGAGGTCAACTGCGGCACACCGGAGACCTGCTGCGGCACACCGGAAACCTGCTGCGGCACCCCCGACACCTGCTGCGGTATGCCAGAGACCTGCTGCGGCACACCGGAAACCTGCTGCGGCACACCTGACACCTGCTGTGGAATACCGGAGACCTGCTGCGGTATGCCGGAGACCGGAGCGGAGGCCCCACCTTCCACGGGCACCGGCTGGTACTCCTGGCCGAGCGCCCGGAACAGCCGCTCCGCGCCCGGGCCGGCCTCTGCGGGGTACGCCACCCACGGCTCGGCTGCGGAGAAGTCGGCGTAGGCAAAGGGTTGGCCACCGGGTGCCTGCGCCAAGCCGTTGGCGGTGCCGACGAAGGCCTCACGCCAACCCGGTACGTTCGCGACGGCTGCGTTCAGTACGGCGATCGTTACGAAGCGGCCCTGCCCGTCGATGGCTGCCCATGCTTTTCCGGCCGGGCAGGTGCCCAGCATGTGGGTGAACCTGTACGGACCAACCGGCTGCATGCGTACTCCTCTGCTCAACCGCCGTGCGGATACTACAGAGAGCGCGCTCGCCCACCGCCCCGGTGGTCGTCGGGGCGACAGTGGGCTGACGGGCTCGCGAGGCGCCCTTTTCCCAGCCCATCAAGGGTTTCCCAGGCCGCCGACAAGCGCCGTGCGGCGTCTGTTGCTTATTGAAAGTTTTCATGCATAGAGTCACTATGTGAATGAAGGAGCTGTCGGGGTGCCGGCCGAGCAGGTGCTCGGCCTGTTCGACGGGGTGCGGCTCACCCCCACTCAGCGCCGGATCGCGCACTGTCTGGTGCAGCACGCGCCCACCGTGGCCTACCTGTCCGCCGCCGAGGTCGCCGAGTTGGCCGGGGTCAGTCAGCCGTCGGTAACCCGGTTCGCCGTCGCGCTCGGCCACGACGGCTACCCGGCGCTGCGCCGCCGGCTGCGCGACCTCACCGCAAGCACGCCGGGCGGATCGGCGGACGCCGGCAACGAGCTCCAGCAGGCGGTACGCGCCGAGATGGAGAACCTGGACCGACTGGCCGGTCAGCTCGCCGACCGGGACCGGATCGCCGAAACCGGGCGGTTGCTCGCCGAGAGTCGTCCGCTGCCGGTGCTCGGCCTGCGCGCCGCCGCGCCGCTGGCCGCGTACTTCGCCTACTTCGCGGCCAAGGTGCACCCGGACGTACGGGTCCTCGACGACGGCGGCAGCCTGCTCACCGACCGCCTGGAGCAGGCCGCTGAGGCCGGGGCGTCCGCCGTGCTCGCCTTCGTGCTGCCCCGCTACCCCCGGGAAACCCTGGACGCGCTGCGCGACGCCCGCAACGCCGGGTTGACAGTGGTGGCGATCACCGACTCGCCGGTCAGCCCGGCCACCGAGTACGCCGACGTGGTGCTCGCCGCCGCGGTCGGCGCGCAGCTCGTCTTCGACCTGCACACCGCCCCGATGACCCTGGCCATGGTGCTGTTGCAGGCGATCTGCGACGCCGCGCCGGCCGACACCCAGCGCCGACTGGAGGCGTTCGAAGCCTCCGCGGCCCGCCGACAGTTGTTCCTCGGTTGACCGGAGGAGAACCAGAGATGACCCAGCCCATTCGCGCCGCACGAGGCAGCCAGCTCACCACCCGCGGGTGGCAGCAGGAGGCCGCCCTGCGGATGTTGATGAACAACCTCGACCCCGAGGTGGCCGAACGCCCCGACGACCTGGTGGTCTACGGCGGCACCGGCAAGGCGGCGCGGGACTGGCCGTCGTACCACGCGTTGGTCCGCACCCTGACCGACCTGCGCGAGGACGAGACGATGCTGGTGCAGTCGGGCCGCCCGGTCGGGGTCATGCGCACCCACGAGTGGGCCCCCCGGGTGCTGCTGGCCAACTCGAACCTGGTCGGCGACTGGGCGACCTGGCCGGAGTTCCGCCGCCTCGAACAGCTCGGCCTGACCATGTACGGGCAGATGACGGCCGGTTCGTGGATCTACATCGGCACCCAGGGCATCCTCCAGGGCACCTACGAGACGTTCGCGGCGGTCGCCGCCAAGAGGTTCGCGGGTACCCTCGCCGGCACGCTGACGCTGACCGCCGGCTGCGGCGGAATGGGCGGCGCGCAGCCACTCGCGGTCACCATGAACGGCGGCGTTTGCCTGATCGTGGACGTGGACCGCACCCGCCTCGACCGTCGGGTGCGCGACCGCTACCTGGACGAGGTCGCCGACTCGCTGGACGACGCGGTGCGGCGGGTGCTCGCCGCGAAGCGGGACCGGCGCGCGCTCTCCGTCGGTGTGGTCGGCAACGCGGCGGTGGTCTTCCCCGAACTCCTGGTGCAGGGCGTGGAGATCGACATCGTGACCGACCAGACCAGCGCGCACGACCCGCTGTCGTACCTGCCGGTGGGTGTGGAGTTGGCCGACGCCCGGGAGTACGCGGCGGCGAAGCCGGCCGAGTTCACCGACCGGGCCCGGTCGTCGATGGCTCGGCACGTGGCCGCGATGGTCGGTTTCCTCGACGCCGGCGCCGAGGTGTTCGACTACGGCAACTCGATCCGGGGCGAGGCACAGCTCGCCGGCTATCAGCGCGCCTTCGACTTCCCGGGCTTCGTGCCCGCGTACATCCGGCCGTTGTTCTGTGAGGGCAGGGGTCCGTTCCGGTGGGCGGCGCTCTCCGGCGACCCGGCCGACATCGCGGCCACCGACCGGGCCATCCTCGACCTGTTCCCGGAGAACGAGTCGCTGGCCCGTTGGATCAAGCTGGCCGGCGAGCGGGTCGCCTTCCAGGGCCTGCCGGCCCGGATCTGCTGGCTCGGTCAGGGCGAACGGGACCGGGCGGGCGTGCGGTTCAACGACATGGTCGCCTCCGGCGAACTCTCCGCCCCGGTGGTGATCGGCCGGGACCACCTGGACACCGGCAGCGTCGCGAGCCCCTACCGGGAGACCGAGGGAATGGCTGACGGTTCCGACGCCATCGCCGACTGGCCGCTGCTCAACGCCCTGGTCAACACAGCCAGCGGCGCCTCGTGGGTGTCCATTCACCACGGCGGCGGGGTGGGCATCGGCAGGTCGATCCACGCCGGACAGGTGTGCGTGGCCGACGGCACCGCCCTCGCCGGGCAGAAGATCGAGCGGGTGCTCACCAATGACCCGGCGATGGGGGTCATCCGGCACGTCGACGCCGGCTACGAGAGCGCCCGCGAGGTCGCGGACCGTACCGGCGTGCGGGTGCCGATGACCGAGGGCGGTACCGCGTGAGCGCGAGGAGTGCAGCGCAGCGGAGCCCCGCAGTCGCGAACAACGGAGGCGCAGCGTGAGCGACCTTTCGGCCCGGTTCCGGGCGCTGTGGGACGAGATCGCGCCGGTCGGGCGGGACGCCGACAGCGGCGGCTACCTGCGGTACGCGTTGACCGAGCCGGAGCGGGAGCTGCGCGCCTGGTTCCGCGCGCAGGCCGAACACCGTGCCATGCCGGTCACCGAGGACGGCAACGGCAACCTCTTCGCCCACTGGGGTGACCCGGAGGCGTCGGACGCGGTCCTCACCGGCAGCCACTTCGACTCGGTGCCGCACGGCGGGGCGTACGACGGGCCGCTCGGCATCGTCAGCGCGTTCCTCGCCGTGGACGAGTTGCGCGCCGCCGGCGTCACCCCGGAACGGCCGCTGGTGCTGGGTGCCTTCGTCGAGGAGGAGGGGGCGCGCTTCGGCGTACCGTGTCTGGGGTCGCGGCTGCTCACCGGTGCGCTGTCGGCCGAGCGCGCGGCCGGCCTGCGCGACGCGGCCGGGGTGAGCTTCGCCGAGGCGCTCGGCGACCGGCCGGCGGGCGCCCGGCCGGAGTTGCTCGGCCGGTTCGGCGCCTTCGTGGAGTTGCACGTCGAGCAGGGCCGCGCGTTGGTCGACACGGACGCGCCGGTCGCGGTGGCCAGCGCGATCTGGCCGCACGGCCGGTGGCGCTTCGACGTCGTCGGCGAGGGCAACCACGCGGGTACCACCCGGATGGCCGACCGGCGCGACCCGATGCTGACCTACGCGTTCACGGTGCTGGCCGCCAACAAGGAGGCCCGACTGCGCGGCGCGCACGCCACAGTGGGCCGGGTCGCCGTCGAACCCAACGCCACCAACGCGATCCCGTCGAAGGTGACCGGCTGGTTGGACGCCCGGGCCGCCGACCCGCAGACACTGACCGGGCTGGTCGACGCGGTGCGCGGCAAGCTCGCCGAGCGGGCCCGCCGCGACGGTACGACGGTGACCGTCACCGAGGAGTCGGTCACCCCGGTGGTCTCCTTCGACGGTGGGCTGGCCGACCGACTGGCCAAGCTCCTCGACGCGCCGGTGCTGCCGACCGGCGCGGGGCACGACGCCGGGGTGCTCGCCGCGCACCTGCCCACCGCGATGCTCTTCGTGCGCAACCCGACCGGGGTGTCGCACTCCCCCGCCGAGGCCGCGACGGACGACGACTGCGCGGCCGGGGTACGGGCGTTGGCCCTGGTGCTGGAGGAGCTGACATGCCGGTGACACCGACCCGCTGGCTCGCCGAGTACGCCTGGCTGCCCGAGCACGCCGAACCCACACCCGACGTGCTCATCGAGGTCGAAGCCGGCCGGATCGCGGCGGTGACGCCGCTGATCCCCGGCAGCAGGCCACCGGCCGGGGTCGAGGTGTACGCCGACGCCACCCGGCTGCCCGGCCTGACCCTGCCGGGCCTGGCCAACGCGCACTCGCACGCCTTCCACCGGGCGCTGCGCGGGCGCACCCACGGCGGGCGGGGTGACTTCTGGACCTGGCGGGACCAGATGTACGCCGTCGCGGACCGGCTGGACCCGGACACCTATCTCGCCCTGGCCCGGGCCGTCTACGCCGAGATGGCGCTCGCCGGGATCACCTGCGTGGGCGAGTTCCACTACCTGCACCACCGGCCGGACGGCGGGGCGTACGACGACCCGAACGCGATGGGCGCGGCGCTGGTGGAGGCCGCGGCGCACGCCGGGATCCGGCTCACCCTGCTGGACACCGCCTACCTGAGCGCCAGCGTGGACGGTCAGCCTCTCGCCGGGCCGCAGCGTCGCTTCGGTGACGGTGACGCGGGTCGTTGGGCGGAGCGGGCCGGGGGGTTCCGGCCGACGGATTCGCACGCGCGGGTCGGCGCGGCCGTGCACTCGGTGCGGGCCGTCCCGGCCGACCAGTTGCGCACGGTCGCCGACTGGGCCCGGGAGCGGCAGGCACCGCTGCACGTGCACCTCTCCGAGCAGCCCGCCGAGAACGACGAGTGCCGGGCCGTGCACGGGCGCACGCCCACCGCGTTGCTCGCCGAGCACGGCGTGCTCGGGCCGGACACCACCGCCGTACACGCCACCCACCCCACCAGCGCGGACCTGACCCTGCTCGCCGACAGCCGGACCGGGGTGTGCCTCTGCCCGACCACCGAGCGGGACCTCGCCGACGGCATCGGCCCGGCCCGACGGATGGCCGACGCGGGCATCCGGTTGAGCCTCGGCAGCGACAGCCACGCGGTGATCGACCTGTTCGAGGAGGCCCGGGCGGTGGAGCTGGACGAGCGGCTGCGTACCCGCCGGCGCGGCCACTTCGCGCCGCTCGACCTGCTGACGGCTGCCGGCGTCGCCGGGCACGCCGCGCTGGGCTGGGCCGACGCCGGGAGGATCGCCGTGGGTGCCCGCGCCGACCTGGTGACGGTACGCCTGGACAGCGCCCGCACCGCCGGGGTGCCGCCGGTGGGCGTGTTCTTCGCGGCCGGCGCGGCGGACGTCGAACAGGTCGTGGTGGACGGCCGGGTGGTGGTGGCCGAGGGCCGGCACCTGACCGTCGACGTGCCGACCGAACTGTCGGCGGCCATCGAGGCGGTGACGCCCGCATGAGCGGCAGCCTGCTGATCGACAACATCGGGGAGTTGGTCACCAACAGTCCCGGTAACGGCCCGCTGGGCATCCGCCGCGACGCCGCCGTGCTGGCCGAGGAGGGGCGGGTGGCCTGGGTCGGCCCGTCCGCGTACGCGCCGGCCGCCGACCACCGGATCGACGCCGGTGGGGCGGCCGTGCTGCCCGGCTTCGTGGACAGCCACGCCCACCTGGTCTTCGCCGGGGACCGGGCCGCCGAGTTCGCCGCCCGGATGGCCGGTCAGCCCTACACCGGCGGTGGCATCCGGACCACCGTCGGCGCGACCCGGGCCGCGACCGACGACGAACTGCGGGGCACCGTGCGCCGGCTGCGCGGGGAGGCGCTGCGCCAGGGCACCACCACCATGGAGATCAAGAGTGGGTACGGCCTGACCGTCGCCGACGAGGCCCGCTCGCTGCGGATCGCCGCCGAGAGCAGCACCGAGACCACCTTCCTGGGCGCGCACGTGGTGCCCGCCGAGTACGCCGACCGCCCCGACGACTACGTCGGACTGGTCTGCGGGCCGATGCTGGCCGCCGCCGCCCCGTACGCGAAGTGGATCGACGTGTTCTGCGAGCGGGGCGCCTTCGACGTGGACCACGCCCGCGCCATCCTGGCCTGCGGTCAGGCCGTCGGGCTGGGCGTCCGGGTGCACGCCAACCAGCTCGGCCCCGGCCCCGGCGTTCAGCTCGGGGTGGAGTTGGGCGCGGCGAGCGTCGACCACTGCACCTACCTGAGCGACGCCGACGTGGACGCGCTGGCCGACACCGCCCACAGCGACGGGTCGGGCACCCGCACGGTGGCGACCCTGCTGCCCGGCGCGGAGTTCTCCACCCGCTCGCCGTACCCGGACGCGCGCCGGCTGCTCGACGCCGGTGTCACGGTGGCGCTGGCGACGGACTGCAACCCCGGCTCGTCGTACACCTCGTCGATGCCGTTCTGTGTGGCCCTCGCGGTCCGCGAGATGCGGATGACCCCGGCGGAGGCGGTCTGGGCCGCCACCGCCGGTGGCGCGCTGGCGCTGCGCCGCGACGACATCGGTGTCCTCACCCCCGGCGCGCGGGCCGACCTCGTCGTCCTCGACGCGCCGTCGCACCTGCACCTGGCCTACCGGCCCGGTGTCCCCCTGATCCGCCAGGTAATACGCAACGGAGTTCCGCAATGACGAACGTGACCATCCAGCCCACCGGCATCACCGCCGACGACGTTCTCGCGGTGGCCCGCGGCACCGCCACGGTCGTCCTCGCCCCGGCCACCATCGAGGCGATGGCGACCAGCCGGGCCATCGTGGACGGCATCGAGGTGTCGGGCCGTCCCGTCTACGGCGTCTCGACCGGTTTCGGGGCGTTGGCCAACACCTTCATCGCGCCGGAGCGGCGGGCCGAGCTGCAACACGCGCTGATCCGCTCGCACGCCGCCGGGGTGGGCGCTCCGATGCCGCGCGAGGTGGTCCGGGCCATGATGCTGCTGCGGGTCCGGTCCCTCGCCCTGGGCCGTTCCGGGGTCCGGCCGCTGGTCGCCGAGGCCCTGGTCGACCTGCTCAACCACGACATCACCCCGTGGGTGCCGGAGCACGGTTCGCTGGGCGCCTCCGGCGACCTGGCGCCGCTGGCGCACTGCGCGCTGGTGCTGCTCGGCGAGGGCTGGGTCCTCGGCCCGGCCGGTGAGCGGCAGGACGCGGCCGACGCGTTGACGGCCGCCGGGCTCAAGCCGATCGAGTTGGCCGCCAAGGAAGGGCTGGCGCTGATCAACGGCACCGACGGCATGCTCGGCATGCTGTTGCTGGCCATCCACGACGCGGCGCACCTGTTCGCGATGGCCGACGTGACGGCCGCGCTGGCCATCGAGGCGATGCTCGGCTCGGAGCGTCCGTTCCTGCCCGAGCTGCACACGATCCGGCCACACCCCGGTCAGGCGGCGTCGGCGGCGAACATCCACCGGCTTTTGCAGGACTCCCGGGTGATGGACTCGCACCGCGACGACCTGGCGCACGCCGTCCAGGACGCGTACTCGATGCGTTGCGCGCCGCAGGTGGCCGGCGCGGCCCGCGACACCCTGGACTTCGTCCGCACGGTCGCGGCCCGGGAGTTGGTGTCCGTGGTGGACAACCCGGTGGTGCTCCCGGACGGCCGGGTCGAGTCGACAGGTAACTTCCACGGCGCGCCGCTCGGCTTCGCCGCGGACTTCCTCGCCATCGCCGCCGCGGAGGTGGGCGCCATCGCCGAACGGCGGGTGGACCGGCTGCTCGACGTCACCCGCTCCCGGGAACTGCCGGCGTTCCTCTCCCCCGACGCCGGGGTCAACTCCGGGCTGATGATCGCCCAGTACACGGCGGCCGGGATCGTCGCCGAGAACCGTCGGCTGGCCGCCCCGGCATCGGTGGACTCGTTGCCCACCAGCGGCATGCAGGAGGACCACGTATCGATGGGCTGGGCCGCGGCCAAGAAGCTGCGTACCGTGCTGGACAACCTGACCAGCCTGCTCGCGGTGGAACTGCTGGCCGGCGTACGCGGCCTCCAACTGCGCGCCCCGCTGGAGCCGTCACCGGCCGGCCGGGCCGCGGTCGATACCGTCAGCCGCTTCGCGGGCGACCCCGGCCCAGATGTTTTCCTGTCCCCAATCATCGAAGCCGCTCGAAATGCGGTCCGAAGTGATGAGCTCCGCGTCGCGATCGAACGGGAGATCGGCCCCCTCAGCTAATCATCGATGCGTCGATGCGGCCTTGCGTGTTGCTTGAGGGACAAACCGGATACGCACCCTCGAAAAATCCGACATATCTCGGGGAAGTGGGCCAATCAGCGCCCTTTCCCAACCTTGGAAAAGCGGCCGAAAGCCGGCCTTCACCAGTTCCATTGCCCGCCACCCCACCCTGCTAGTCTCACGCGGTCCGAGGCCGCGTGAGAGTTCAAAAGGGACAAGGCGTGACAATTGCCGACCGCCGCGTGGGAACCACGTTCGAGCGAAACCATAAAGCATTACGGCCTTACTACTTCGCACTCCTAGGTGCAATATTCGTCGCCTTCATTGACTCGGTGTTGCCCGACGAGCCCTACTCCTCACCGCTCCTTTCGTACGGTGTTCGCTGCGCCGTCCTGACGATCGTCATCTCGGCGGTTGCGGCAACCTGGTGGTGCATCGACCACGGGCGTGACTGGGATACCGACCTGGTGCCGGTTCTCGTGGCCGTGGTGACCGCCGGAACTCTGCTGACATTCCTACACGGCACGCCCTTCTCGCTCGAAGGGATCAACGGCGACCAGTCCTTCCGAACGGCCACGCTGACACGGTTCGCCGATACCGCCGGGCTGGCGGACTTTACCTACCGTGACCTGCCGGCCTATTATTCGCCAGCTCTGATGTGGCTCCTGGGGCGAGCAGCCGACCTGTTCGGTCTCGAACCTTGGCGCCTCCTCAAGTACGGCACCCTCGCAATCGCCTACATTGCGCCCATTGTCACCTACCTCTTGTGGCGTCGACTGGTTGCGCCACGAATCGCGGCGCTGATCTCCGCCACCACACTGATCACCGCCGCGGCAGCAGCGAGCGGAACCATCGCGGAGCCCTACGCCTGGATCGTGTTCGTGGCGTTCGTCCCCTGGTGGATCGAAGCCGTACAGGGGATTCGGCGAGCCGAGGTAAAGCCCCTGCCCATCATCGTGTCCGGGTTGGTCGGCGCCGCCCTGTTCGCAACCTACTACTACTTCTTCTTCCTGGGCCCGCTGGTATTCCTCATCGCGCTCGGCATCGAGAGGGCGCGGGGCGAGTTCTCGTGGCAGAAGGCTGGCCGCGGCCTCCTGGTTCTGCTAATTGCAGCGGCAGGGTCGGCGTTCTTCTGGCTGCCCCTGGCCGTGAACTTCCTCAGCGCCGAAAACTACTTCTCCTACAACAACCGCTACTTCCGGCCGAGTTTCGGCGACATCGCGCTGCCAATGGTCGAACCGAACTTTGTCGGGGCACTGGCGATGACCGGGCTGCTTTACATGATCTGGAGTGCATCCCGCAACACCATCTGCCGACATCTGCTGGCCTTCTTCGTCGCGGTCTACGCGTGGCACGTGGTGGGATTCGTCGCCGCGCTCGGCGGATTTCCACTGATGTCGTTCAAGATGAAGGAACTCATCCTCGCCGTCTGCCTGGTGGCGGCGGTGATGGCCCTCAGGCACCTTGCGGAAGTCACGATCGAGTGGACCCGCCGCTTCGAGGCTCGACGACTCATCGCCGCGATGGCCGCGCTACTCGCAGTCATCACAGCCGATCATTTCGTGACCTACGTCGTCAAACACCCCGGGGTCGCGTCCGCACACAATCAACGACTCCCGGATGGGCGGCTTCCCCGCTACGCGGACGAACCGACTAAGCCGGCTTCGACAGCCACGGCGCAGGCCCTGAGTTCCGCGATCATGAGTAACTACCAGGGGACTGATCGTCCGGTGGTGCTCTCCGATCGGATCGACCTCTTCGCCTTCTACCCCTACTACGGCTTTGTCCAGTGGAACGCCTTCTACTCGCACCCGACCGCGAACTTCCGTGGCCGGGTCGAACTGGTGGAGAGTTTCGCGCGGGTTGCCACACCGTCAGACTTCACCGCCCTGCTGGACGGCAACGCATTCGACCGGATCGACGTTCTGGTCCTTCGAGTGCAGGGCGACAAGGCCGTCTTCACCTACAAAGACATGGACTTCCCCAACGGATCCAAGGAACACGACGCAACGTTCCCCACGGCCTTGATCTCGCCGCAGGACTTCAACCTGACGAAGCTCGATGGCTATCTGGTTGCCGTACGGAAGTAGGCCCTGACCACTCCGGCAGTGGGTACGAACACCCTCTCACTGCCAACCGGCCCGCCACGGAGGGACACCTGGCCACTGTGGCGGGCCGGGGCACCTTCGTGCCCCACAGGAGGGCGTCGACGACGCGTCAGGCGGGCGGCAGCACCTTGGCGACCAACTTGGCCAGCTCGCGCAGCGCCTTGCCCCGGTGGCTGATCGCGTCCTTCTCCGTTGGGGTCAGCTCGGCGTTGGTCCGGTCCTGTCCGTCGCCCAGGAAGATCGGGTCGTAGCCGAACCCACCGTCGCCGCGTGGAGCGCGCAGCACCCGCCCGGACTGCCGGCCGTCGACGAGGTGCTCCTTGCCACCGGGCAGCACCAACGCCACGGTGCAGACGAACGACGCGGCCCGCTGCTCGTCGGGCACGTCGGCGATCTGATCCAGCACCAGCTGAAGGTTGGCCCGGTCGTCGCCGTGCTGGCCGGACCAGCGGGCGCTGAACACCCCCGGCATCCCGTTGAGCGCGTCGACCGCGAGCCCGGAGTCGTCGGCGATGGTGGGCAGCCCGCTCTGCCGGCACCCCTCCCGCGCCTTGATCAGCGCGTTCTCGCCGAAGGTCAGGCCGGTCTCCGGCAGCTCGGCGTACTGCTCGACGTCGTCGAGGCCGAGCAGGGCGATCCGGTGCGCGCCGAGCGCGCCGTCCAGGATCCGCTGCAGCTCGACCAGCTTCTTGCGGTTACGGGTGGCGAGCAGGACCTTGTTCATGCTGAATCACCTTTGTTCGCGACTGCCGGGCTCGCAAGCGCACTCATCGCGCTCACCGCGACACCTTTGTTCGCGACTGCGGGGCTCGCAAGCTCACTCCTCGCGCTCACGAGAGCGCCTTCCGCTGGGCTTCGGCCAACTCGGCGCAGCCGGCGACGGCCAGGTCGAGCAGGGCGTCAAGCTGGTCGCGGGCGAACACGCCCGCCTCGCCGGTGCCCTGCACCTCCACGAAGTCACCCGCACCGGTGCACACCACGTTCATGTCCACCTCGGCGGCGACGTCCTCCTCGTAGCAGAGGTCGAGCCGGGCCTCTCCCGCGATGATGCCCACGCTGACCGCAGCCACCGACCGGTGCATCACCTTCTCCGGCTTGCCGGCCAAGGCCTTGCGGGCGGCAAGCCAGCCCACCGCGTCGTGCAACGCGACGTACGCGCCGGTGATCGCCGCCGTGCGGGTGCCGCCGTCGGCCTGGAGCACGTCGCAGTCGAGCACGATCGAGTTCTCGCCGAGCGCCTTGAGGTCGATGCTGGCCCGCAGGCTACGGCCGATCAGCCGGGAGATCTCGTGGGTGCGGCCACCGACCCGGCCCTTGATGCTCTCCCGGTCGGATCGGGTGTTGGTGGCCCGGGGCAGCATCGCGTACTCGGCTGTCACCCAGCCGAGCCCGGAGCCCTTGCGCCAGCGGGGCACCCCCTCGGTGACGCTCGCCGTGCAGAGCACGCGGGTGCCGCCGAACTCGACGAGCACCGAGCCCTCCGGATGGGTGCTCCAGCCACGGGTCAGGGTCACCGGTCGAAGTTGAGAGGGCCCTCGCCCGTCAGGTCGCGCCATGCCTGCACCCTATGCGGTGCGGTGATCCGCCTCGTTCGGGGTGCCCCGACGGACACCACCGACGGCCGGACGTGCCGGATCAGACGTCGTAGCTGGCGCCGGGCCGGACCACCTCGAGCGGCCCGGTGTACGCGGAGGCGGCCGACTCCAGCGTGTGCGCCTCGCTCCCCCAGGCGGACACCAGGTGGGTCAGCAGCAGCCGGCCCACGGCGGCCTTGGTCGCCGCCTCACCGGCCTCCCGACCGGTCAGGTGCAGATCCGGCGGATTGTCCACGCCGTCGAGGTAACTGGCCTCGCAGAGGAACACGTCGGCGTTCTGGGCCAGCCGCAGCAGCGCCTCGCAGGGCGCGGTGTCCGACGAGTAGCACAGCGAACGGCCGTCGTGCTCCAGCCGCACTCCGTACGTCTCCACGGGGTGGTTGACCCGGTCGACGGTGACGGCGAACGGGCCGATCGGGAAGGTGCCCGG
Source organism: Micromonospora inaquosa (assembly GCF_003857055.1). Taxonomy (GTDB): domain Bacteria; phylum Actinomycetota; class Actinomycetes; order Mycobacteriales; family Micromonosporaceae; genus Micromonospora; species Micromonospora inaquosa. Next base: position 34,661 of record NZ_QGSZ01000364.1, read on the forward strand.
CTGAAGCGCGTAGAACTGGTACACGTCCTCCACCGAACCGTCGTCGCCGTACGCGGCGCTGAGCCGGTCCGGCGCACCGGCGGGCGCGTACACCGGCAGCGCCGGGTAGGGGCCGTCCGGGGCGTACCGGCGCACCACCACGTAGAGCACGGCGTCGAACATGTGGTCGCAGTGCAGGTGGGTCAGCAGGATCGCGTCCGGGGCGTGCAATCCCGCGTACCGCTGGAGACTGGACAGTGACCCCGAGCCGAAGTCGACAAGGAGCCGGAAGCCGTCGGCCTCGACGAGATAGGCCGAGCAGGGCGACTCGGGGCCAGGGAAACTGCCGGCGCTTCCCAGAACGGTCAGTCGCATCGAGTGGTCTCGCTGTCACTATCAGTAGCACCCGTGCCGGTGATCGTCCCGGCCATGATCTCTACCGACGCGTACGCCACGCTGCGCAGCCTACGCTGGCGCGCCCGGCAGCAAGAATCATCCAACGGAAGTTGTCACGAACGTGACACCCGCTCGCGGTACGCCGGGCAGCGAAACGGGCCGTCGACGGATGTCGACGGCCCGTAGTCGGCCGACCAGATCGGTCATGCCCAGAGCTGCCCCTCCAGGGCGTCCTCGGCATCGGCGAGCGTGCCGCCGTACGCGCCGGTGGACAGGTACTTCCACCCGCCGTCGCAGACCACGAAGGCCACATCGGCCCGCCGGCCGTCGCGAACCGCCTCGTGCGCCACCGCCAGCGCGGCGTGCAGGATGGCACCGGTGGAGAACCCGGCGAAGATGCCCTCCACCTCCACCAACTGGCGGGTGCGCAACACCGCGTCCCGGGTGCCGACGGAGAAGCGCCGGGACAGCACCGAGGCGTCGTAGAGCTCCGGAACGTAGCCCTCGTCGATGTTGCGCAGGCCGTAGACCAACTCGCCGTAGCGCGGTTCGGCGGCCACGACCTGAATGCCCTCGACCTTTTCCCGCAGGTAACGCCCGGTGCCCATCAGGGTGCCGGTGGTGCCCAGCCCGGCCACGAAGTGCGTGATGCTGGGCAGGTCGTGCAGCAGCTCCGGCCCGGTCGTCTCGTAGTGCGCCCGCGCGTTGGCCTCGTTGCCGTACTGGTAGAGCATCACCCAGTCGGGGTGCTCGGCGGCGATCTGCTTGGCGGTGGCGACCGCCTGGTTGGAGCCACCCGCCGCCGGCGAGAAGATGATCTCGGCCCCGTACATCCGGAGCAACTGGACCCGCTCGGTGGAGACGTTCTCGGGCATCACGCAGACCAGCCGGTAGCCGCGCAGCTTGGCCACCATCGCCAACGAGATGCCGGTGTTGCCACTCGTCGGTTCGAGGATGGTGTCACCCGTGCGGAGCCGGCCAGCCTCCTCCGCCGCCCGGACCATGAACAGCGCCGCGCGGTCCTTGATGCTGCCGGTGGGGTTACGGTCCTCCAGCTTGGCCCAGAGCCGCACCGGAGGGGCCCCCTCGGGCACCGTCGGGGAGAGTCGGGGCAGGCCGACAAGCGGCGTGCCCCCGCAGGCGTCGAGCAGGCTGTCGTACCGCGCCATGGCGGCCGACCTCAGCGAGCCGCGACGGCAGCGCCGTGCGAGCTGATCGCCGCTGCCGCGGCGAAGCCGAACGCGCCGCCGGCCACGGCCGGCAGGATCGTGACGCTGTCGCCGTCGGAGAGCTTCGCGTCCAGCGCGCCGAGGAAGCGGACATCCTCGTCGTTGACGTAGACGTTGACGAAGCGGTGCAACGTGCCCGCGTCGGTGATCAGCCGGCCGCGCAGACCGCCGTGCCGCGAATCCAGGTCGGTGAGCAGATCGGCGAGCGTGTCGCCGGTGCCGTCGACGACCTTGGCGCCGCCGGTGTAGCTGCGCAGGATGGTGGGGATGCGAACCTCAATAGCCATGATGTCGAGCTCCTCGATCGGGTGTGCCTACGGTGACGGGACGAGACGGCTGCGGCGCTGACAGGTCAGCGGCCGGAACACTCGTAATCGACCGTCGCCGGGCTCTGCCCGAACATGTAGGACTGAACGGCGTGCGGGTCGACGCCGGCCTCCACGACCCGGACCGGCTCCTCGGTGACCACGCCGTCGACGATCCGGAACGACCGGATCTCCTCCGAGTCGGGCTCACGGGTCGAGACGAGCAGGTAGTGCGCCCCCGGCTCACCGGCGAAGGCGACATCCGTCCGCGACGGGTACGCCTCGGTGGCGGTGTGCGAGTGGTAGATGACGACGGGCTCCTCGTCCCGGTCGTCCATCTCCCGCCACACGCGCAGGTGCTCCATCGAGTCGAACTCGTAGAAGGTCATCGACCGCGCCGCGTTGTCCATCGGGATGTGCCGGGTCGGGGTGTCGCTGCCGACGGGACCGGCGACCACGCCGCACGCCTCGTCGGGGTGATCCCGCCGCGCGTGGGCGACGATCGCGTCGATGATCGACCGGTCGATGCTCAGCACGTGCACCAGCCTAACGCCTGACGAGCACGGGCCGAAGTGGTGCCGGTCACCCCTAGTCGATCAAGGCGTTGAGCAGCGACTCCTGTAGATACCCGAGATAGGCGTAGACCGAAAGCTGGAACACCCGGCTGGAACCCGGGTCCTCAGCGACCGCGTCGTCCAACTCCTCGCCCAGATCCGTGCCGTCCTTGATCTCCAGGCGGACGCCCATCGCGAGCCGGGCGTCGTTCAGCGCCCGCAACCACGCCTCGGCGGCCTCGGCGTCCAACCGCACCTCGCCACCGGCGTCGTCCGGCAACGCGGCCAGGATCGCCCCCGCCTGATCTATCTTCGCGGTCTTCAGGTCGCCCTCGGTGTAGCGGCGGAACTCGGCCGTGCCCGGGGCGTCCTGCGGGTAGACCGCCGGGAAGAGCCGACCGACGACCGGGTCGGTGTGGTCGAAGCCGTCGGTGAGCAGACCCACCACCTCGGAGGCGACCTTACGCAGCACCCGCACCTCGTCGACGGCGAAGACGGCGACGTAATGACCGGCCTGGCGACGGAACATGCTCATGACCTGTCCACCGTCGCCCACAGCCCGTACGCGTGCAGCTGTGACGCGTCGTGCTCCATCCGCTCCCGGGCGCCGGTGGAGACCACGGCACGACCCTTGTGGTGCACGTCCAGCATCAGCTGTTCGGCCCTCTCCCGGCTGTAGCCGAAAAGCTTCTGGAAAACCCAGGTCACGTACGTCATCAGATTGACCGGGTCGTCCCACACGATCGTCACCCATTGCCGGTCGGACGCCGGCACCTCGTCAGTGTCCGGCGTCTCGACCGGTACAACCTGTGGAGCCGCCATGCCCCCCATCGTGCCACCGGTTTCCCGGAACCGAGGAACCGGAACGCCGGCCCGGCGCGGATCACCCACCCCGGGCACTCCCGACCCGCCCTGAACGCCACCGGACGCGGGGTCCGGACCGGACTCGGACCGGTCGGCGGGCGCGCCGTCAGGCGAGCAGGATGCCGTGATCAATTGCATCGGAGAGCACCACGCCCAGCGAGAGGCGGATCACCTCGAACCGTCGGGAGATCTCCCTGGACAACCCCAGCTCGACCTCGCGCACCGCCCGCTGGGACCAGGCCCGCGCCGCGCTGTGGTCGTCGTTGCCGGGGGTACGCCACTGTTGCCAGCACCCACCGGAGAGCGCCACCGCGACCGGCGGGAGCACCTCGTCACGGGACGCCACCGGATAGCTGGCGGCAGCGTCGATCGCCTCGGAGCCGGTCAACTCGGCCACGCCGGCCGTGCTGGTGATCAACAGCACCTTGTCCAATTCGTGGCCGGGCCGGTGATCGGTCAGGCCGTACTGCACCGCGTTGGCGATCCGGCGTCGCACGCCTTCGGTTGGCGGCGCGCCAGCACCCGGGACGCGACGTCGGTCACGATGCCGCGCACCGCCTGATCGCACTGCGCGGTGGCCAACAGCGACAACGCCGCCATCTCCCGGTCGAGGAGATCCGGTAGGCCGGTGCAGCCGACTCCGAACACGATCTCCTGAACGGCCCGCAGGTGGATGTTCGCCAACTCCAGGGCGAGGTGCTGGCGGATCCGCTGAGCACACGTGCGGGTGTGGCGGTCGAGCCGTTCGGACCAGTCACCCGGATTGGCGGCCACGGCGACGCGGCCCTGCTGACCCGGCAGGACCGGTGGGTCGACGCTGGCCCGCTGCAACCCCTCACGCGACGCCCAACCCACCAGCGCCCGTCGCAGATCGGCTGCGGTGGCGGCGTCGTCGACCGGGAACCACCGCGCGCCGGCCAGCGCCGGCACCGCGGCCAGCAGCGCGGCCCGATGTGCCTCCACCGTCACCGCTACCGCATCCACCTCGGTCTGCGCACCCCCGACCGGCGGGACGGACGCCCCCGCGCCCTCCGTAGTCGCCGCGCCGTCGGCCAGCGGAGCCCAACCCGCCGCGCCGGGGGTGACCGCGAAGACGACCTCCACCGAAGTCGGGGCGACTTCGGCGAGCAGGTTCAACTCAGCGGCGGTGAAAGCCTGGTCGGCGGCGATCACGAACAGCAGCGCGCCGGCCCGGCCCGCCGCTTCGAGCAGCACCCGGGTGCCGGAGACGCCGAGGGTGGCGGTGTCCGGAACGTCGATCAGGGCGAAGTGCCGCAGCAGGGGCTCGGGCACTGTCAGCTCGACCCGCCGGGGCGGGCGGGCCAACGCCGGACCAGCCGCGTCCCGGTCCGCGCCGTACGAGTGCGGCTGGCGGTAACCGGGCACGAACGCGGCCCGGGTGGGCACCTTGGCGTCGCGTACCACCAGCCAACTGCCGGCGGGCACGGTGAGCATGACCGGGTCGAGCCCGAGCAGGGTGGCGAGCACGGCACGCCGCTCGGCACCGGCCGGGCCGACGGCGACCACACCGAGCGGCTCGTCCGGGGCGGAGCCGGTCACGCCGACCCGGGTCGGGAGCGGGCCACAGGTGGGTAGGTCGGTTGGGCCGGTCATGTCGTCCGGCGAGTCGACCGAGGGGAGAGGGCCCTGCTTCATCAGGTGCCTCCCGTTGCAGGTGATCGGAGGTCCGGTCGCGAAACTTCCGGTACGCCAACCCGGATGTCGGAAGACTACGGGCGGGCTGACGACCGGGCAGAACACCTCGAATACTCACCGGTAATTGTGCGATTACTCAACTTCACACCGTGACGGTGCGAGCGCGGACGAAATCCGATCGATATGCTGCCCGGATGAGTCGATGGGAGTTCGTCGGCCGCACGGATGAGCTCAACCGCCTGCTGGAGGCGGTGACCGGTGAGGCCGGCCGCGGGCTCTTCTTCAGCGGCAGCGCTGGCATCGGCAAGAGTCGACTGCTGCGCGAGGGCGTGGGCGCGTTGCCCACCGACCGGTTCGCGATCTGGTCCATCGCCGCGAGCGCCACCACCGCGGCGCTGCCGTTCGGCGGGCTGGTCCAGGTCCTCCCCGCCGAGCAGCCCCAGGGCCTCTCCCCCGCCGGTGTCCTGCGCTGGGCGCTCCACGTGCTGCAACAGCAGGCTGCCGGCCGACGGATCGTGCTCGCCATCGACGATGCCCACCTGCTCGACCCACCCTCCGCCGCACTGGTGCACCTGGTCGCCCGCGCCGAGAACGCCACAGTGGTCGGCACCCTGCGCGACGGCGAGCAGATCCCGCTGCCGATCCGCGCACTCTGGACCGACGACCTGGTCGAACACGTCGAGCTGACACCGATGCCGCAGGCGGAGACCGCTGGCCTGCTGGCGGCGATCCTGGGCGGCCCGGTCGACCCGGGCTCCGCCGACCGGCTCGGCCGACTGTCGTCCGGCAACCCGCTGCTGCTGCGCGAGCTGGTGCACGCCGCCAACGGCAGCGCGGAGTTGAAGCAGACGTACGGGATCTGGAAATGGACCGGGCGGTTGGAGCTGGCGCCCAACCTGACCGACCTCATCGACACCCGGGTCGGGAAGCTCACCGACGGCGTCCGCGCGGTCGTCGAGCTTGTCGCCTTCGGCGAACCGCTCGGCCTGCACCTGCTCAAACAGGCCGCCGATCAGGCCGACGTGGAGACCGCCGAGGAACGCGGGCTGATCACCGTGGACCAGCACGACCGACGCACCAACGTCCGGCTGGCCCACCCGCTCTACGGCGAGGTGATGCGCCGTCGCTGTCCGGTCAGCCGCACCCGCCGGCTTCAGGCACACCTCGCCGAGCTACTCGAACAGGTCGGCAAGCGCCGCCGCGACGACCTGCTGCGGGTGGCCGTCTGGCGACTCGACTCGGGCACCGCACAAGACCCGGCCCTGCTGCTGGAGGCCGCCGTACAGGCGTTCACCCGCTACGACGTACCGCTGGCGACCCGCCTGGCGCGGGCCGCGCTGAATGCCGACGGCGGCTCCGACGCCGCCGAGCTGTTGGCCACCATCCTGATGTTCGCCGACCGGCCCGGCGAGGCGATCGAAGTCCTCGACGCGGTGACCCCGGCGCCCGGCGACGAACGACGATTCTGTCGCTGGCTGACCGTCCGCGGCATGGTCAGCTACTGGGGGTTGAGCCAGGAATCCACGGTGGAGGAGATCGCCGGCCAGGTCGAGCAGCTCAGCGACTCCGCCGACCGGGCCCGGGTGCACGCCTTCGAGGCGATCATGCGCCTGCACCGACTGGACACGGCCGCCGCGGTACGACTCAGCCAACGCGTCCTGGACCGGCCGGCGGCCGGCGTCGCCGCCCGCGAACTGGCCCGTTCCACCATCGCGTACGTCCAGGCCGCGCAGGGCGAGCTGACCCTCAGCGGTACGGCGATCGCCCAGGTGCACTCGGCCGCAGCCAACTGGCGCACCGACATGCCGTACCTCCAACTGGCCCTGGAGTTGGCCCGGGGCACCCGGCTCATGCTCACCGGCGACCTGGCCGGAATCGACGCGATCGTCGCCGACGAGTTCGCCGACCTCGCCGGGGAGGGTGACTTCCGCCTCGGCACCGGCTATCTGGCCATCCTCCAGGCGTTCTCGTTCCGGCTGCGCGGGCAGAGCGGCGCGGCCATGCGGACCTCCCTGAGTGCCTGCGCGGTGCTGGCCACGAGTCGGGTCTACGCCGGTCTGGCCCAGGCCGAACGCGCCCAGTCGGCGGCGCTGCGCGGTGACGCCGTGCAGGCAGCCGAGGCGATGGCCGAAGCCGACCGCACCCACGCGCCGGGAATGGCGGTGCTCTACCCGTGGCTGGAGCAGGCTCGGGGCGCGTCGCTCGCCGCCGGGGGCGACCTGATGGGCGCGATCAAGCACCTGGGCGACCTGGTGGATCGGCTGCGCTCGGACGGCTTCTCCGGGCACGAGGTGCACGTTCTGCACGACCTCGTCCGACTGGATCAGGCGGGCATGGCGGTCGGGCCCACCTGCTCCGACGGCGGTCGGCGCACCGTCGCGCAGCGCCTCGCCGAGCTCTCCGAGCGGGTCGACGGGGTGCTCCCGCCGCTGCTGGCCCGGCACGCCCGCGCCGCGGTGACCGATTCCTCCACTGATCTGCTCGCGGTCGCCGACGACTACGCCGCACTGGAGTTGATCGTGTACGCGGCCGAGGCCACCTCCCAGGCCGTTCAGCGGTTGCGCCAGCAGCACTCGGCCGCGGCCAACGACGCCCGGGAGCGCCTCGCCGGGTTGCTCGGGCGCTGCGACCTGATCCGGACTCCGGCGCTCCAGGCCGGCGCGCCGGTGCTCACCGAACGGGAGTGGCAGGTGGCCCGTCTCGCCGCGCACGGTGCGGCCAGCCGGGCCATCGCTGAACGGCTCTACCTTTCCGCGCGCACAGTGGAGAACCACCTACAGCGCATCTATGCCAAGCTCGGCGTCACCAGCCGGGCCGAGCTGTGGGCGGCGTTACGCTCGATACCGGGCCATGACGGCGGCGACACGAGCTGAACCTTAGGCTGGGGCGGTGAGCATCCACCGCCCCGCGCTGCTGACCGACCACTACGAGCTGACGATGGTCAGCGCGGCCCTGAAGGACGGCACCGCCGACCGCCGGTGTGTCTTCGAGGTGTTCAGCCGCCGGTTGCCGAGTGGCCGCCGGTACGGCGTGGTCGCCGGGACGGCCCGGCTGATCGAGCTGATCCGCGACTTCCGGTTCGAGCCCAGCGAGGTGGAGTTCCTGCTGCGGACCGGGGTGGTCGACGAGACGGCGGCGGCGTGGCTCACCGACTACCGCTTCACCGGGGACATCGACGGATACGCCGAGGGTGAGCTGTTCTTCCCCGGTTCACCGATCCTCACCGTCTCCGGCGGTTTCGCCGAGTGCGTGGTGCTGGAGACGCTGGTGCTGTCCGTGCTCAACCACGACAGCGCGGTGGCCGCGGCGGCAGCTCGGATGGTGACCGCGGCGCGGGGCCGGGCTCTGATCGAGATGGGGTCGCGTCGGGCACACGAGGAGGCGGCGGTGGCCGCGGCGCGGGCCGCGTACCTGGCCGGTTTCCGGTTCACGTCCAACCTCGCCGCCGGTGCGCTCTACGGCATCCCGACGGCGGGCACGGCGGCGCACGCCTTCACCCTGCTGCACGACGACGAGCGGGCGGCGTTCGCCTCGCAGGTCGCCACGCTGGGTAAGGACACCACGCTGCTGGTCGACACGTACGACATCAGCCAGGGCATCCGTAACGCGATCGCGGTGGCCGGGCCGGAGCTGCGGGCGGTGCGGATCGACTCCGGCGACCTCGCGGTGATCGCTCAGCAGTCCCGGGAGTTGCTCGACTCGCTGGGCGCCACCGAGACCAAGATCATCGTTTCGGGTGACCTGGACGAGTACGCGATCGCCGCGCTGGCCGCCGAACCGGTGGACATGTACGGCGCCGGCACGGCAGTGGTCACCGGTTCCGGGGCACCGACCGCCGGGTTGGTCTACAAGCTGGTCGAGGTCGAGGGACGGCCGGTGGTGAAGCGCTCCGAGCACAAGGCGACCATCGGCGGTCGGAAGGTCGCGGTCCGCCGGCACAAGCCGACCGGCACCGCCACCGAGGAGATCATCGTCCCGCAGGGCGTGCCGGACCGGCAGCCCAACGACCGCCTGCTCCAGCGGTCGTTCGTGGTCGCCGGTGAGCCGGTGCCGCTGCCCACGCTCGACGAGTCACGCGAGCACCTGCGTGAGTGTCTGATCTCCATCCCGTGGGAGGGGCTGAAGCTTTCGACCGGCGACCCGGCCGTGCCGGTCACCGTCGTACCCGCTGGCTGAGCCTTCCGCCGATCCGATCTCGAAGGGAAACCCGATGGCCAACGCGCTGATCATCGTGGACGTGCAGAACGACTTCTGCGAGGGCGGCTCGCTGGCCGTCGGCGGCGGGGCAGGGGTGGCCGCCGGCATCTCCCGCTTACTCGCCGCCGAGCCGGACCGGTGGGCGCACGTGGTCGCCACCAAGGACTACCACGTCGACCCGGGCGCCCACTTCGGCGATCCGCCGGACTTCGTGGAGTCCTGGCCCCGGCACTGCGTGGTCGGCACCAGCGGTTCGGAGTTCCACCCCGAACTGGACACCGCCCGGGTCGAGGCGATCTTCCACAAGGGCGAGCACGCGGCGGCGTACTCCGGTTTCGAGGGGCATGCCGACGACGGCGAATGCCTGGCCGACTGGCTGCGCCGCCACGACGTGGACCGGGTCGACCTGGTCGGGATCGCCACGGACCACTGCGTCCGGGCGACCGCGCTGGACGCCGCCCGGGAGGGTTTCGTCACTACTGTGCTGCTCGAATTGACCGCAGCCGTCGCCCCGGCGACCACCGACGTGGCCCTCCGCTCGATGGACGGCGCCGGGGTGATCATGCAGGGCCAGCCTGTGATCAGGGCCGCATGAGACCGTAAATGGTTGGCCAAGGGACCGCCGCCGGTCGAGGATGTCGCCGGAGGTACGGACCCACGTGAACATGAAGCCTTACCGGCAGGCGCTCGCTCTGCCCGGCCTGCGGTCGCTGCTGCTGATCGCCGTCCTCGCTCGAATCCCGCTCACCGCGACCGGGGTGACGCTGACCTTCCACGTGGTGTTCGATCTTGATCGGGGCTACGGGGCGGCCGGCCTGGTCGGTGCGGCCGTCACCGTGGGTGCGGCGATCGGCGGGCCGCTGCTCGGCCGACTGGTGGACCGACGAGGACTGCGCCCGGTCCTGGTGCTCACCGGGATCGCCGAGGCGATCTTCTGGTCCACCGCGCCGTCGCTGGCGTACCCGCTGCTCCTGCCGGCCGCCTTCGTGGCCGGCTCCCTGGCCATACCGATCTTCTCCGTGGTCCGTCAGTCGATCGCCGCGCTGGTCCCCGAGGACCAGCGCCGACCGGCCTACGCACTGGACTCGATGTCGGTGGAGCTGTCCTTCATGATCGGCCCGGCGTTGGCGGTGGCCCTGGTCACCGCGATCTCCGCGCAGACCACCATGTATCTGGTCGGTGGCGGCATCGTCGCCGCAGGGATCGCCCTGTGGCTGGTCAACCCACCGATCCGGGAGGCCACCGAGCCGACCGGCCCACAGCGCCAGGTGCCGCGTCGGGAGTGGCTGACACCCCGACTGCTTGCCGTACTGGCGCTCAGCGCCGCCGCGACCCTCGTGCTCGGTGGCACCGACGTGGCGGTGGTCGCCGTCCTGCGAGCCAGCGGCGAGGTCAGCTGGACGGGCGCGGTCCTGGCCATCTGGGCGGTCGCCTCGCTGGCCGGCGGTTTCGCCTACGGGGCCGTGCACCGCTCGTTCTCCCCGTTGGCGCTGACCGCCGCGCTGGCCCTGTTCACCATTCCGGTGGGTCTGGGCGGTGCGCACTGGTGGCTGCTGTGCCTGGCGCTGATCCCCGCCGGCGCGCTCTGCGCGCCGACAATCGCGGCCGGTTCGGACGCGGTCAGCCGCCTGGTCCCGGCAGAGGTACGCGGTGAGGCGATGGGTCTGCACGGCTCGGCTGTCACCGTCGGCATCGCGATCGGCGCGCCGCTCGCCGGCGCGGTGATCGACGCCAGCGCACCACTCTGGGGCTTCGTGGTGACCGGTGCGCTCGGCGCGCTGGTCACACTGGTGGTGCTCCCGATCGAGCTGCGCCGCCGCCGCAACGCCGACGCGGTCACCCCGCCACCCGTCGAAGCCGACCTCACTCCCGCCGCCCACTAACGGCCGGGCCCAGATTCGGCGGCCTGGCCTGGACAGGGCCACCCGGGCCGGGTGGGCCCCAGGC
>NZ_QGSZ01000009.1 GCF_003857055.1 Micromonospora inaquosa
GTCCGGGACGACCGGGACCGGGACGGGGTACCGGTCCGCCCCCACGGACAGTCGTCCCCGCCGCCCGCCCGGCGACCTTCGATCCGCCCAGCGCGCCGGCTGCCAGGCCGAGGGTTTTGAACGTCAGGTAGGTCGAGACGAGTTGGCCGAGCAGGCCCCGGCCGCGGGATTGACCGAGTGGGCCGAGGATGAACTGTTTCATCCAGCCGGGCAGTTTGATGAGGACCCACAGCATCGTCAGGCAGACGCCGATGCCGAGGAAGCCGTCGGTGGTGATCGGTAGGCCGAGGACCGCCGGTCCGGTTGGGGTGAGGAACACCCGGATGGTGGCCAGCATGATGAAGGCTTGGGCGAGTTGCATGCCTAGGCACGCGCCGAACGCCCGCCACCAGGTGTAGGCCAGGCCCTCGGTCTGCGGGGTGGCGTGACACATCAACGCGAGCGGGGACACCCCGATCAGCAGAATCATGGCCGCTACGCGCAGGATGAAGGTCAGCACGACCACGATGGCCATTACCAGCGCGGCGAGGATCATCATCGTCAGCAGGAAATTGTTGCCCTGGCTGGCGTTGGTCAGTGCCTGGGTGATCGCGGTCGCGGCGGCCGGACCGTCGACGCCTTGACCGGCGATCGCGGCGGTCAGCGCGTTGACGATGGTGAGGATCTCGGCGCACAGCAGCAGCGAGAGGTTCGCCCCGACCCCGCCGATCACTAGGCGCGGCAGGATCTCCTTGAGACCGTGGCGGCTTTGCAGGGTCTCCCGGGAGGTGACGACGAACCCGCCGATGACCACGAACAGCACGAAGACGGCGTTGGCGATGACCAGACTCGTCGTCCACATCGCCTTGACCTGCTCGTTGTTCGTCAGGTCTGGGGTCGACAGGACGGTCTTGCCGAGGGTGTCCATGACCGGGGCCAGGCCAGTCTCGACTACCCAGGCGAAGAAGTCCTTGATCGCCTTGCGGATCTGACCGGGAATGTCGTACCAGGCCGGGTCGTCGGTCGAGGTGGCCGGCGGCGGCGTCGGACTGGTTCCGGGTGACGGGTCCGGGGTCGGGGTGGGGTTGGGC
>NZ_QGSZ01000151.1 GCF_003857055.1 Micromonospora inaquosa
GTCCCGGCCCGGGTGGGGCCGGTGGTTGGTGGCGCTGCCGCCGGGGTTGGCGGGGTGCGCCGGGTGTGCCCGTCGATCCATGCTGGCGGGGGTTGAGGTATCAAGCCCGTGGCCGGCGTGCGGTGCGGCGAGGGTGGATCCGCTCTGTGCGGAGTCGTGCGGGTTGTGGTGTGACCCGCCGAGCTGGAACAGCAGCAGGTCTTCGTGCTGGATGAGCCACTGCGGGTCGTCGGTGTTGATGGCGTCGCGGACGTTCTTCATTTGGAAGAACGAGGTCCGCGGCACCAGTACGCCGTTTCGGACTCCGGCGATGAGCGCGATGAGTTCCTCGACCAGGGTCAGTCCGGCGGCGAGTCCGGCGGCGGCGACCATGCCGGGGATATCGATGAGGTCCCCGCGTCGCCGGTAGGGGCGGGCGGTGACCGCGACGTATCCGCCGGGCTGAAGTACGGCGGCACAGCCGGTGAGGATCTGGGTGAATCCTTCGGCCAGTTCGGCGTGTTCGGTGTAGGCGAGGTTCCCGGCGTCGGCACCGTACCGGTGGTGGATCTTGCGGACCTTGCCTCGTCGCGGGCCGGGGGTCCGTACGTGGCCGTGGGTGGATGACCCGTACGGCGGTGAGGTGATGACCAGCGAGACCCGGCCGTGGACTTCGGTCGGCAGCAGTGCGGGTAGGCGGCGGGCGTCGCCGGTGTAAATCTCGCCGGTGCCGGTGGCGGCCTGGGTGGTGGCGAGGCGAATGTTGTCGGCGGCGTGCTGCGCCCACCGGTTCTCGTACTCGACGCCGATGCCGTGTCGGCCGAGGTGCATGGCCTCCACAAGGGTGGTGCCGATGCCGGCCATCGGGTCGACCACCAGGTCGCCGGGCTGGGTGTAGGTGGCGGTGAGGTAGCGGGGGATGGTGGGCAGCATTTTGCCCGGGTGCTCCATGGAGGCCGTGGTGTACCGGCCGCGCCGCAGGTCGCGGGAGGCGGTCTGCCCGGTCAGCAGGACCGAGCCCTGCACTCCGTCGGCAATGAGGGCGAACAGCCGCCCGACGTCGGTGGCGTCGAGGTCGAGGCCCGGGGTG
>NZ_QGSZ01000008.1 GCF_003857055.1 Micromonospora inaquosa
ATCGCCTACCGTTTGCGCTGGTCAAACTGGCGACGCCGACACCAAGCATGCGCCAAACGAGCCCACTACGCCCGCCGCCTCAACCTCGAATTCCCACCATGATCACGAATGGCGGCTGTCGTACTAGCCGATGAGCGAGCGGCGATCGAATGCTCCTGATGGCCGTCGAAGTGGCGGCACGGCAACTCGCTTGACTGGTGCGGTCCGCCCGCGATTGGGTGGCGCCGTGAGCAAACTGTGGACCGCTCCCGAGGACGACCCCAGGATCTTCGGTCAGCCCGTCGGCGAAAAGGCGACCTACCGGGAGTACCTCGGTAACTACCGTCTGACCATAGAGATGAAGTGCGATGGGCTGGATGCCGAGCAGCTCGGCCGGCGCTCGGTACCGCCCAGCACCCTGAGCTTGCTCGGCCTGGTCCGCCATCTGGCTCAGATGGAGAACCACTGGTTCCAGCGTGTGCTGCAAGGGCGGACCGACGCACCGCGCCTTGACAAGCGCGAGGACGACCCGGATTGGGACTTCGGGGGCGCGGTCCTCGACCCAGCGGTGGTGAAGGACGCCTTTGCAACCTGGAAGGCCGAGATCGCCAAGGCGGACGAATGGCTCGACGCCCTCGAGGAGGCCGACCTGGGCCGCGAGGTGCCGGTCGACGGTGGCAGCCACGCCACGCGCGACGTGCTTGTCCACGTGATCGAGGAGTATGCGCGGCACGCTGGCCACGCCGACCTCCTGCGCGAGTGCATCGACGGGCGAACCGGCGTGTGACCCACCGGGCGGTGGGTCAGCTCAAGGACCGCCGTCAGGATGCAACCTCACCGTGAGGAACGGCGGTGAAGCAGAACCGGGGCGGCCCGGAGCCAGTGAGTGACAAACTGGGTGACGATCACGACGGACACCCGTGTGTCGGGGTACTCGTTGGAGTGCAGAGCTAGGTACAGCTGATCTTGCAGAGGTGCGCACCGTGTGTCCGTCGCCAGTGGGTGACTGAGGGTGAGGCTGCTCGGGTCGTGATCGGACCGGGGTGGGGC
>NZ_QGSZ01000007.1 GCF_003857055.1 Micromonospora inaquosa
CACTACCACCCCCACCAGGAGGTACGACAGTGCCAGGACACGCCAACCACCTCCCGCCCCCGGGAGACGCCGACACAGCCCGGGTGTCCCCCCGGCGGCGGAGAGGGATGTTCACGCTCGCCGCGGCCGGGCTCGCCGCCGCGGTCGGCCTGCTCTCCATCACCGTGGCGACCGGATCGGCATCGGCCGCCGACAACCCGTACCAGCGCGGCCCGGACCCGACCCGGACCAGCGTCGCCACCGAGAACGGTCCGTTCGCCAACACCTCCGTCAGCGTCCCGACCGGGTACGGCTTCAACGGCGGCCGGATCTACTACCCGACCGACACCAGCCAGGGCACCTTCGGTGCCATCGCGATCTCGCCGGGTTACACCGCGTTGTTCTCCGCGGAACTGGCCTGGATGGGGCCGTGGCTGGCCTCCCACGGCTTCGTCGTGATCGGCATCGAGACCAACAGCCGTAACGACTTCGACACGGCCCGAGGCACCCAGTTGCTCGCCGCACTGGACTACCTCACCCAGCAGAGCCCGGTCCGCGACCGCGTCGACCCCAACCGGCTGGCGGTCGCCGGTCACTCCATGGGCGGCGGTGGCGCGCTGAGCGCAGCCACCCGGCGATCGTCCCTGAAGGCCGTGGTCGGCATCGCGCCGTACTCGCCGTCGTCGAACCTGGCCAACGACCGGGTGCCCACAATGATCTTCTCCGGGCAGGCCGACACGGTGGTCACCCCGTCCTACGCCACCGGCCTGTACAACAGCCTCCCGGCCACGACGGAGAGCGTCTACCTGGAGGTCGCTGGTGCCGATCATGGGTTCATGGTCGGACGGTCGAACCCGGTGATGATCCGGACGATGCTGCCGTTCGTCAAGATGTTCATCGACAACGACGCCCGGTACAGCCAGTTCCTCTGCCCACTGCTGGACTCCAACGGCGTGGTCACCTACCGCAGCACCTGCCCGTTGCTGCCCTCCACGCCGACCACACCGACCGACCCGCCGACCGACCCGCCAACGGAC
>NZ_QGSZ01000006.1 GCF_003857055.1 Micromonospora inaquosa
ATCTTCTAGGGTGGGGGCTGTGGCCCGAAGTGTGTATTTGACGAGCGTGGGGTCCGGCGGGGGCAAGTCGACGATCGCCCTCGGGTTGGCGGAGTTGCTGTCCCGCCAGGTCGGGCGGATCGGCGTGTTCCGACCGCTGGTCGCCGACACCGGGCCGGACCCGATCCTCGCCCTGCTCAGCGAGCGCTACCGGGTCGAGGTGCCGCTGGCCGAGTTGGCCGGGGCGAGCTACGCCGAGGCTGCCGCGTTGGTCGCCGACGGCCGACGGGAGCAGCTCATCTCGGCGATCGTCGAGCGCTACCGGGCGGTGGAGCGGCAGTGCCCGGCGGTGGTGGTGGTGGGCAGCGACTTCGACGACCCGGGCGACCCGGCCCGCCCCCGCGAGCTGGCCTTCAACGCCCGGCTGGCCACCGAGTTCGGCAGCGTGGTGGTGCCGGTGGTGGACGGTTTCGAGCAGGCGCCGGCGGCGGTCGCGGCCGCGATGCGGGGGGCGTACCACGATCTGGCCGACCTGGGCGCGACGGTGCTCGCGGTGATCGCCAACCGGGTGACCGGGCCGATGACGCTGCCCGAGCTGCCGGTCCCCGCGTACGCCATCCCGGAGGTGCCGAGCGTGTCGGCGCCGACGGTGGCCGAGGTGGCGGCGGCGCTGGGCGCCACCCTGCTGGCCGGGGACGACGCCGCGCTCGGTCGCGACGTGCTGGATTTCGTGGTCGGCGCGGCGCATGTGCCGACCCTGCTGGGCCACCTCACCGAGGGCGCCCTGGTGATCACCCCAGGGGACCGGGCGGACCTGCTCGTCGCCGCGAGCGCCGCACACGTGGCCGGGCAGGTGTCGGTGGCCGGGCTGGTGCTCACCCTGGGCGAGCAGCCCGACCCCCGGGTGATGCGGCTGGTGGAGGGCCTCAACACGGGGC
>NZ_QGSZ01000012.1 GCF_003857055.1 Micromonospora inaquosa
CTAAGGGACGTCTCGTAACTCGGTGAAGGCGTTGTCCGGCGCCGGGCGGGCGGTCAGCCCGCGAGGGCGATGTTGTGCAGGTTGGCGATGCCGGAAGCGGTGTCGGTCAATGTGCTGGCGGCGCGCCGGTAGTCGCGCAGGATCTTGAAGCACTTGAGCCTGGCCAGGGCGTGTTCGACCTGGGCACGCACCGTCCGGTGCTGCGTGTTCAGGTCGGCCTTCCAGTCGGGTAGCTCGCTGCCGTCGTGGGGCTTGCGGTACGGGATGATCACTTCGGGGTTGCCGCGGTAGCCGCCGTCGGCCATGACCGGCCGCCCTGCCAGCTTCTGGTCGATACCGGAGGTGCGGTAGACGATGGTGTCGTTGCGGTTGCCTGGCTGCGGATCGCCGAGGGCGATGACCAGTCTGGTGCTGGCGTCGATGGCGACCTGCAGGTTCGTGGAGTAGCGGTAGTTCTTGCTCGGGGCGGCCAAGCGGTGATCCCGGGTCGGGATCAGGGTGCCGTCGACGATGGCGATCTGGTCGACCGGGCGCCGACGGGCCGGGGCGAGGGCCAGCAGCGGTCCGAGGGTGTCGATGACCCGGTGCGCTGCGGAGTGCGACACCCCGAACAGCGGGCCGATCTGACGCATGGTCAGGTTGGTGCGCCAGTACGCGGCGACCAGCAGCACCCGATCCGGCAGGTCGAGGGCCCACTGCCGGCCCGGCCGGCCATCGGCGATCGTGTCCCCGCCTCGCTCGGCGACCAGGCGGACCAGCCTGCGGAACTGAGCCGGCTGCAACCCGGTGAACGGGAAGATCCACTCGGGCCGGGCTGCGGAGATCACCTGCACCCAGACATCCTGGATGATCGTCCTCAACAGACAGATGTCGGGGTTACGAGACGTCCCTTAGT
>NZ_QGSZ01000005.1 GCF_003857055.1 Micromonospora inaquosa
CCGCAACGCCCGATCCGACGCCCACTGTCGCCGCGCACCAGCCGGCACCGCACGCATCTGCCTCTTCCCGCGCCCCATCGCAAACCTCCGTGATCAAGGTGTTGCGACGATCAGTTGAATTCGCCTTGAGTTCCGCGATCCGAGTGGTGGATGAGCTGGTCGCGGGCGGGTCGGCGGTGTTGGATGGCCATGCCGACCGCGTCGAGGATGAGCTCAGTGCGTAGGTGGTCGGCCATGGCCCACCCGACGACGCGGCGGGAGTAGGCGTCGACCACGACGGCGAGGTAGAGGAATCCTTCCCAGGTGCGCAGGTAGGAGATGTCCGCGACCCAGAGCCGGTTGGGTGTGGTGGCGGTGAACTGCCGCTGGACCAGGTCCGGGGCGGTCGCGGTCGATGCGACCTTGCGACGCGGCTTGCCGCGTCGCCGGCGGAGGCAGCTACCGGCTCGTCGACGCCCTGATCCCCTGGGGTACGGCCGAGCACGTCGCGGCCGGGTTGGAGAAGCACTACCAGGCCGGCGCGGACGAGGTGGCGGTTCAGGTGGTCAACGGCGGTGACGCTACGGCGTTCCCCGCCGACGCATTCCGGGCTCTCGCCGCGGTCCTGATCTGACCGTCAATGTAGGCGAGCTACGACACGGCGTCACCAGCCGGAGCGAACGTCGCCTTTACAGGCCACTACCTAGTAGTGCTTTGTTAGGTCGGCGTGTCGTGGGGTCATCGGGGCGGTCTGGGTAGTTCGATGTTGCGGTGACCCCTGACGAGCTTTCGGTTGTGCGGCAACGGCTTGAAGCGTTCGCCGTGGCTC
>NZ_QGSZ01000394.1 GCF_003857055.1 Micromonospora inaquosa
GTGCAGAGCTGGGAGGACGCCCTGGAGGTGCACCGGGGTGCCCCGCCGGTGCACCTCCAGGGCGTCCTCCCAGCTCTGCACGGGCAGTGGCGCCTGCCCGGTGAGGGTGCGGTAGAGCAGTGCGCCGAGGGCGTACACGTCGCTCGCCGGGTCGGGCGGGCCGGCGGTCAGCCGTTCCGGGGCGAAGTAGGCGGGGGTGCCCATCAGTGGTTCACCGGACTGGCTGTCGAGGCCGCCGAGCGCGGCGATGCCGAAGTCGAGCACCTTGGCACCGGTGTCGGTGAGCATGACGTTGCCGGGTTTGACGTCGCGGTGCACGACGCCGATGCGGTGCGCGGCGGCCAGCGCGGCGGCGATCTGCCCGGCCACCCGGACCGCCTCCGGCCAGGGCAGCGGCCCGGTCCGCAGCCGGTCGGCCAGGTTGTGACCGTCGACGAGTTCCATCACCAGGTACGGGACCACGACGCCGTCGGCCAGGGTCGCCTCGGCGTAGTCGTACACCTGGGTCACGTGTGGGTGGGTCAGCCGGGCGGCCGCGCGGGCCTCGCGTTGGATGGTGGCCCGCAGCTGTGGGTCGGTGGCGAACTGCCCCGCGAGCACCTTGATCGCGACCGGCCGCCCCAGCACCTCGTCGTCGCCGCGCCACACCTCGGACATGCCGCCGAGACCGATCCGCTCGTGCAGTACGTAGCGGTCGTGGAGGCGGAGAGTGGGCATGAGCGGCGACATGGCTTCACCAGTCTGCCTGGCAACGCCGCCTTCGACCACTCTGCGTGCCCGACCCCACACTGTTCGTCCCGTGCGTACCGGAATGGGGTTGGGTTTGGTCAGGAGCAGCGGGGGGTGCCGGGCAGCGGTCGCGGTTGGATGCGGTCGGCGAGCCGGCGCAGGGCGAGGGCGGTGGCCCGGCGGGTCGGCGCGAGCAGGGCCGGGCGGGGGTGTTCGACCTGGACCGGAGCGTCCGGTCGGGCCGAGTTGACGTGCCGGTTCATGGCGTCGAGCGCGGTGATGTAGCCGGTGGGAAGTTCCATGGTCAACTCCTCGGGACAGGTCCGGTGGAGTCCCGGACGACGAGTGCGGTGGGCAGTAACACGTGACCGGCCGCGGCGTCCGCGGGCGGGTCGAGCAACAGTTCGGCGGCGATCCGGCCCTTCTCCTCGGCCGGCTGCCGGACGGTGGTGAGGCCAGCCGCGGCGGCCTCAGGAACGTCGTCGAAGCCGGTCACCGAGACGATTGGACGATCATGGGCCGGCCGCGCGGCCAGGGCGTCCAGCACACCGAGCGCGAGGACGTCGGAGCCGGCCAGCACGGCGGTCGGCGGTGCGGGTTGGTCGAACAGCCCGGCGATGGCCGCGGCTGCCGCCGGGCGGTTGTTGCCGGGCGCGTTGACCAGGGTCAGCTCGGCCCAGCCGACGCCGACCTCGGCGAAGGCGTCGGCGAACCCGGTGAGCCGACCCCGGGTGGTCGGATACGGCACCTGGTCGACCCCGGCCAGGGCGAGCGGGCCGGCCGGCGCGTCGGGCAGCACGGAGTCGGCGAGCAGCGCCACCCGACGGTGCCCGAGCCCAGCGACGTGCGCCGCGGCACTGCGCGCGGCGGCCCGCTCGTCGATGCCGACGAACCGCTCGTCGTCGCCGGCGTTGTCACGGGGGGCCGTGCTGACAAACGGCAGCCCGCGTTGACGGATCACGTCCAACGCCCATTGCTCGTCGGCGACGCAGTAGACGCAGAACCCGTCGACCGCGGCGTTCTCCACGGCCCGTCGGGCGTCGGTCACCCCCGGCGGCAGCGGCACCAGCAGCAGGCTCGTGCCGTGCCGCTCGGCCGCCGCGCCGACACCGGCGAGGAAGCGGACCGCGAACGGGTCGGTGAAGGCGTACGACAGTTGCGAGGTGAACAGCACCCCGATCGACCCGACGAAGCCTCGGCGCAGGGAGCGCGCGGTGGGGTTGGGGCCGGGGTACCCGAGTTGCCGGGCGGCGTCGAGGATCCGCTCGCGCAGGCTGGCGGAGAGTTGGTCGGGGCGGCTGTAGGCGTTGGACACGGTGCTGCGGGAGACGCCGACGGCATCGGCCACGGCTTGCAGTGTTGGCTTCACCGGCACCTCTCTGCATCGATCCAGTCTGAATCGATACAGAGGCTAACCCGACCAGTCAGCATCGGTCAAATACGTGAACTGAGAGCCCCCGCCGGCGGGGGCCTACGCGGGCGCGGGTCAGGCCGGGTAGGTGTCGTCCAGCAGTCGGCTGAGGATCTCCGCCGTACGCTCCGGCGGCTCGGCCTCGACACAGAGCCGCTCCATCGCCACCGCGTAGTAATCCAGGTCGTCGCGCTTGTCGAGGTAGATGGCGCTGGTGAGCTGTTCGATGTAGACGATGTCGGGCAACTCCTGGTCACCGAAGCGCAGGATGGTGAAGGCGCCCCCGGCGGCGGCGTGGCCGCCGGCGGCGAACGGAATCACCTGGAGCCGGATGTGGGGCGACTTGGTCGCCTCGATGAGCGCGGTGAGCTGGCCGCGCATGACGTCGGCGCCACCGATGGGCCGGCGCAGCGCCGCCTCGTCCACCACGGCCCAGAGCTGCGGCGGGCTCTCCCGGTGGAGCAGCTGCTGGCGCTGCATCCGCAGCGCGACGCGCCTGTCGATCTCGCCCGGATCAGCCGCGCCGTGCCCCAGCAGCACGACCGCCCGGGCGTACTCCCGGGTCTGCAACAGACCGGGCACGAACTGCACCTCGTAGCTGCGGATCAGCGCGGCGGCGGCCTCCAGGCCCAGGTACGACTGGAACCACTGCGGCAACACGTCGCCGTAGCGGTGCCACCAGCCGGGGCTGTTCGCGTCCCGTGCGAGTTTGAGCAGCGCGTCGCGCTCGTGTTCATCGGTGACGCCGTAGAGGGTCAGCAGGTCCGCGACGTCGCGCTCCTTGAAGCCGACCCGGCCCAGCTCCATCCGGCTGATTTTGGATTCGGAGGAGCGGATCTCCCAACCGGCGCCCTCCCGGGTCACCCCGCTGGACTCCCGGAGGCGACGCAACTGGGCGCCGAGCAGCATGCGCAGCACGGTCGGCCCGCTTGTCGGACCGCCGTCGGCGGGAACCATCGTCACGTGCGGACCTCCGGACACCGACCCACGACGGCCGGGCGCCCCGGCCCGACCGACGTGTAAGCATGCCATGGACCGACAGTGAGGTGAACTCCTCCGCATCGGTGAATAAGTCCCGTCCCCGGGACGACCTACCCCCCCGGACGGTCAGTTGATCAGATGGTCGAAATCCCCGTCCCGCGCACCGAGAACGAAGGCGGCGATCTCATCCACCGTGTAGATCAACGCTGGCCCCTCCGGGTGTCGTGAGTTGCGGACCGCGATGCCCGTTCCCCCGGGCAGTTCGGCGAGTTCGACGCAGTTGCCGCTGGGATTGCTACGGCGGCTCTTCTGCCAGCTCAGCGGGGGCAACTGATGGATCGGTACGCCATTGGGTGGCTGATGCATGGAGGCGTCTTTCTGTTACGAGCCCGCCGGTGGCCGTGGGAGGAGCGGTGACGGCGAGGGGGTGCGGTATCGACATTGGACGGTTCTGCACGTGCATCTGCTATTGCATCTGCATCCGACGGCGAGCATGATAACGCACATGATCGGTGCCCATCCGTTCACTTTGCGTTACCCCCACACGGGCAACGATCAGGCAAAACTGGGCCCGACGCGGCGCGCCGCGTCAACCGAAGACTGGAGGCGGTCGCGGCGATGGGAGGGTTCGTGCCGGATCCGATGAGTGTCGCCTCCGGCGTCTGCGCGGCCGGCGCACTGCTCTCCTCCTGGCAACTGCGCCGACGGGCGGTGCGCGCCGAAGCCGAGATCGGCCACCTGCAGGCCGAGTTGGCCGCCGAACGGCACGCCGCCAGTCACGACCCGCTCACCGGGCTGCCCAACCGACGTGCCTTCTACCGCCTGGCAGCCGCCCTGCTCACCGACGCCGCCAGCCAGCCGCTGATCGCCGTGGTGCTCGACCTGGACGACTTCAAGCAGATCAACGACCGGTACGGGCACGCCGCCGGAGACCAGGTGCTGATCAGTGTGGCCGAACGGCTCGCCGGCTTCGCCGGGGACAACCTCGTCGCCCGCCTCGGCGGTGACGAGTTCGCCGGCCTGCTCTCCAGCCCCACCGTCGACCGCCGCTGGATCGAGCACTCCACCCGCCGACTCAGCGAGACCGTCGCCGCGCCGATCCGGCTGAGCGGGTGCAGCGTCCGGGTCACCGCCTCCGTGGGGCTCGCCCCGGTGACCGGCCCGGCCCAGCTCACCGACGCGCTCAGCCGCGCCGACGCCGCGATGTACCAGGCGAAGAGCCTCGGCGGCGCCCGATCGCCCCGCCAACTGGTCGACAGCGCGTTCCTCGGCGAGCGCTGACCGTTTCAGCTGACCGGCGCGCCGAACCACCTGAGCAGCTGGCTGAGCAGGTCGGTCTGGTCGTCGCCCACCCACGCCACGTGACCGTCGGGCCGTAGCAGCACGGCGGGCACCTCCAACTCCTCGCTGACGTCGACGACGTGGTCGACCCGCTCCTCCCAGCCGGCGACCGAGAGCTGGCCGGTCTGATCGAGCAGCAGGCCGCGGCCGCCGTGCATCAGCTCGTAGAGGCGCCCCCGCGCCAGCCGTACGTCACGCATGTGGCGCCCGAGCATGTCGTGGCCCGCGCCGAAGTCGTAGCGGACCCCGATCGCGGTGATCTTCTCGATCAGGTACCTGTTGACGTCCTCGAAGTCCAACAGCTCGGACAACAGTTGGCGCACGGACCGCGGCCCCGGCTCGGGTGAGAGCAGCAGCATCTGCGCCCGGGTGTTGTTCAGCACGTCCGAGGCCACCGGATGCCGTTCGCTGTGGTAGCTGTCCAGCAGTCCCTCCGGCGCCCAGCCGTTGAGCTCGGCGGCCAGTTTCCAGCCGAGGTTGAAGGCGTCCTGGATACCGAGGTTGAGACCCTGCCCGCCGGTCGGCGGGTGGATGTGCGCCGCGTCGCCGGCCAGCAGCACCCGGCCGACCCGGTAACGCTCGGCCAGCCGGGTGGCGTCACCGAAGCGGGAGAGCCAGCGCGGTGAGTGGACACCGAAGTCGGTGCCCGCGTACACCCGCAGTTGGTGTTTGAAGTCGTCGATGGTCGGCGGGACCGTGCGGTCCTCCACCACCCCCTCGGCCGGAACGAGGACGCGGTACACCCCGCCTCCGAGGGGCCCAAGACCGAATCGGAGATGGGCCTTGCGGACCTCGGCGACCACGTCGGCCACTGTCTCTGGCGGCACGCCCACCTCCATCTCGCCCAGCAACGTCTCGACGCTGCTGGGCTCGCCGGGAAAGCCGACACCGAGCAGCCCGCGTACTGTGCTGCGACCGCCGTCGCAGCCGACGAGGTAGCGCGACCGCAAATGCGTCCCATCGGCCAGCCGCACCGTCACCCCGTTGTCGTCCTGCCTCAGCCCGACGAGTTCGCTGCCGCGCCGGATCTCGACGCCGACCTCGCCGGCGTGCTCGCTCAGGAGACGGTCGGTGGTGGTCTGCGGAATGCCGAGGACGTACGCGTGTGCGGTGTCCAGCCCGCCCGGCGACGGCTTGGGAATCGCGGCGAAGAAGCCCCCGACCGGGTGCTGCTGTCCGAGGGCGAGGAACCGCTCCAGCAAACCTCGCTGGTCCAGCACCTCGATGCTGCGTGCGTGCAGGCCGAGCGCGCGGACGTAGCTGGTCGGCTCGGCCTCCTTTTCGAGCACGAGCGCGTGCAACCCGTGCAGCCGCAACTCACTGGCCACCATCAAGCCAGTCGGTCCGCCGCCAGCAATGATGACATCGATCATGGAATCTCCCGATTTCCCCAAATTTGGGCGTCGGCTGGAGATTCTGGGGCACCACCCGGGTCTTGCCGCAAGGCCCCCGGTGCGATATATGTTGGAGGTGGCAGAGAGCGGATCCGCTCTTTGCCTTACTTTTTGTCCGGTGCAGACGACGAGCCGGTCGCCGCTCAGAGCCGCCGGTCACTGTCGCGCAACGCCGCGTGGGCCAGAGTGACCAGATCCACCTGTGACACCAGCCCTCGCACGATCCGCGCCGCCCGGCCCCGGTCGGCCGCCTCGGCGTCGAGGTCCAACGCCTGGCGGGTCCAGTCGCTGAGGTCGTCGAGCGCGCGGACCGCGAGGAACCAGGCCAGACGCACCGGGTCGACGTCGGTGGTGCCGTAGCCGGCGAGCACGGCCTGCTGCTGCTCGGCAGTGATCGGCGCGAAGGCGAGCACCCCGCCGAGGACGAACATGAGGTCGCACTCAGGCGGGGCGAGGACCGCGTCGTCCCAGTCGATCAGCCAGACCTGCCCGTCCGCGCCGAGCAGCAGGTTGCCCAGGTGCGGGTCGCCGTGGCAGACGACTGCCGCGCCGGGCCGGTCGTACTGGTCAACGGCGCGACGCTCGACCTCGCGGGTCAGCACCCCCAGCCGGTCGGCCACCGCGGACCACACCCCTGCCAGTTCCGCGACCAGCGGGTCCGCGAGATCGGCCGGGTCCGGGTCGCGCAGCCGCGCGGCCGTCGCGCGGGTCGCGGTCACGATCGACTGGTACGCGGCACCGCCCGCCGGTAGCAGCCGGCTCAGCTCGTCGGTCACCGGCACCTCGTGCACGGCGGCCAGCACCTCGCCGTACGCGCGCCAGTGCGCACTGGTCATCGGGCCGTCGAGCGCCCGCTGGCCGGAGACCCACGGCACCACAGAGAGGCGGCGGCCGTCGTGGTCGATCGACAGCCGTCCGTCGTCGGCCCGCAGCGGCGCGACGATGCCCGGCACACGCCGCTCGGCCAGGTACGCCGTCACGACCAGGCCGGCCGGGGTGCCGCCACCGCTCAGCTTGACCGCGTACCGACAGCCGTCGGCTGCCTGAGCCAGCCACAGTCGGGCATGCTGGTCAGCCCCGGAGGTGACCCGCTCCATCATGGACAGGCGCAGGCCGAAGCCCGTCCGTACCTGTTCGGCCACCTGCCGTGCGACGTCCTGCACCATGCGGACACCATGCCAGCGCTCCGGCCACCGACCCGGCGGTTTTGCTTTCTGGCCGGCAAACCCAGCCAGGTGCTGATCATCGTCACGCCGATCTGGCTCGGTCAGCCGCCGGACGCGAAGGGTGCCGCGGGCGACCCGAGCAGGGAGTGAACCTGACCGCCCGACGCGTCACGGTCGGGCTGCCCCACCGCTGGGGGCAGCCCGGCGGCGGTCAGCGCCAGCCGTAGCCGGCGCGCAACGCCTGCCCGACCCGGTCGAACCGGGGCCGATCCAACACGGCACCCTCCCGGCGGATGCTGTCCTCGCGCATGGTGAGCACCCGGTCCAGCCGGACCCAACTCGGCCGGTTGTCGCGGTCCCACTCCCCCGGCCCCAGCGCGAACCAGTGCCGCTGCCCGTCCCGATCGCTCTGGCTGGACAGCATCAACCCGAACAGCGTCCGGCTGTGCCGCCCGACGACCAGCACCGGCCGGTCCTTGCCCTGACGGGGGTCGTCCTCGTACGGCACCCACGTCCAGACGATTTCACCCGGGTCGGCCTGACCGTCCCGCTCCGGAGCGTAGGTCAGCTCCCGACGCTGCAGCGCGCTCACCTGACGGCGGCGGGCCACCTGCGCGGGCGCCGGCCCGGTGCGCCGGGGCGACGGGATGACCGCGCCGACCCGGGAGATACGAGCCGCGACATTCCTCAACAGACCAGCCACGGCGGGCAGCCTACCCGCCGCCATGGCGGGCGGTGCGACAGACTGGCCCGATGGACGAGCTCCCCCGCGACCTGCCGATCCTCAAACGACGCGCCGTGCGGGTGGTGGTCACCGACGGCACCGAGCGGGTGTTGCTGTTCCACACCCAGGACCCGGACCACCCCCGGCTGGGCACCTGGTGGGAGCTGCCGGGCGGTGGCATGGATCCCGGTGAGACCTATCGCGACACGGCGGTGCGGGAGCTACGGGAGGAGACCGGCATCGTGGTCACCGCCGACCAGGTGGGCGCGCCGACCTGGCGACGGCGGGCGAGCTTCCTGCACCGCCAGGTGCGGCACCTCCAGGACGAGGTGGTGGTCACCGTACGGCTGGCCGGCCCCGGCCCGGACGTGGACGAGGCGCACCGGCTCGACTACGAGCGGGAGGACTACTTCGGCTTCCGCTGGTGGCCGTTGCGGGAGGTGGTTGCCAGTCAGGAGCGGTTCTACCCCGGGCAGCTCCCCCGGCTGATCACCCCGTTTCTGGCCGGCACGGAGATCGACGAGCCGTTCGAGCTGTGGTCGTGAGCCAGGCCGGCGGGCAGAGTGGGGGCATGAGGACCGATCTGCACGGGCCGCTATCCGCGTACGCCGCTCGGCTGCACGCCACGGCCGGCGACCGACACCACGTCGCCTCCCCGCTCGGCGCCTGGCTGCTGCTCGCGGTCGCTGCCACGACGGCCGATCAGGCCACCGCGGAGGGAGCAGCCGCGGAGCTGGCGCAGGCGCTCGGCACCGACCTGCCGAGCGCGGCCGAGGTGGCCCGAACGCTGTTGGACGCGCCGCACCCGCTGGTCGGGTCCGCCACCGCGCTCTGGCACCGGCCGGGGCAGGGCGACGGCGGGCCGGCGGCGTGGCGGGCCGGGCTGCCCAGCACGACCGAGGTCGGCGTCCTGCCCGATCAGGCCGGGTTGGACGCCTGGGCGCGCGAGCACACCCTCGGCCTGATCGAGACGTTTCCCCTGCGGGTCGGGCCGGACGTGGTGCTGGCCCTGGCCAGCGCGTTGGCCACCCGGGTGTCCTGGGCGACCCCGTTCGACGTCGCCGACGCACGCGCTCTCGGCGCTGGCAGCCCGTGGGCCGGTCGACTGCGGCAAGCACTGCGCAGCCCGAGCCAGGGCCACCGCTGCGCCATCGTGTCCACCGCGCAAGCCGGTGACGTGATCGTGCACGCCGCACCAGCCCAGACGACCGACGGCGCGGGGCTGGTGGTCCTCTCGGTGGCCGCCGCGCCGCAGGTGCCGCCGGCCGAGGTGCTGGCCGTCGCGTACGACCTCAGCGCCGGCGCGGCCGACGGCGCGCAACCGGCGGGCAGCCGCTCGCTGTTCGACCTGCCGCTCGGCGAGGCTCCGCTGTGGACGCTGACCGAAGAGCGGGTACGCACCCGGGCCCGCGACGGCCGCGAAGAGCGACACAGCGCCGTCCTCCCCTGCTGGTCGGCCCGGAGCGACCACGACCTGACCGCCCCGGCGCTCGGCTTTCCGGCCGTGGCGGCCACGCTGGCGACGGCGATGGCGCTGCCGGTGGAGCGCTTCGAGGCACGGCAGACGGCGGTGGCCCGGTTCGACAGGTACGGCTTCGAGGCGGCGGCCGTGACCGCCATGTTCGGGCTGACCAGCCTGCCACCGGAGGGCGTGGCCCGCACCGCCGAGCTGCGCTTCGGCCACCCGTACGCGGTGGTGGCTGTCGCCACCGACGCCCGGGGCGGCGGTGCCACCGGGCCCTGGCACGGGGTGCCGGTCTTCTCCGCCTGGGTTGCCGAGCCTGAGGAGGTGTCCGAGGCGTGAGTCAACCCGCAAAGGACCAGGCGACGCCGGGTCGTGGGCACCGGGTGGCCCCGGATTTCAATGGACGCGAGTGGATCTCGCCGGGCCAAGCCGAGGCGAGCCCGATCCAGCCGGCAGTGGCTGGCCCAGGTCAGCCCCCGCCGTCGCGGGGCAGTCGCGCCACCATCTCCCGGAATTCCCGTACCGTCATCGCCTTTCGCAACGTCGCGAAGACGGCCCCGGTTCCGGCCCGGGCGGTGGCCGGATCCACCCCGGCGCGCTGTTCCACCCGACGAAGGAACTCCGTCGGGCCGGCCTCCATCGGGGTCGCGCCGGCACCGCCGACCTCCAGGCCCACCCCGCTGGTCAATCCATCGGCGCCGGCATCCGGGCCGAGGGCCGCGGCCGGGTCCGGGGCCGGGAAGGCCGTCCCGGCCGCATCCGAGGCAGGACCGGAGGCCGCGGCCGCATCCGGGGCCGGGCCGCTCAGGTAGCCGTCGACCTCGTTCGGAAGGTGCCCGACGAGATCGCCGGGCGCGTCGCCGGTCACCCGCTCGGCCAACGTCTGGAGCACGGCGCGGGCGAGCACGCCGGCCTCCTCGGCCGGCAGGCCGGACCGTTGGGACACCGCGTCGATGAAGTACGGGAACCCGTCGCCGTCGGTCACGCTCGGCCGGTTACCCCTGGCCGGCCGCGACAAACTGCCGCTAGGTCAGCAGCCCCTCGGCCAGCAGGTGGTCGAAGATGATCTGGTCGACCGGCGAGGTGCGGTGTCGGTCCGCGTACCCCAGCCAGGCCATCTCGGCGATCTCGCTGGCCGGCCGCAGTTGTCCCCGGTAGTCGGCCCGGTAGCAGGTCATCCGCACGGTGATGCCGGTCGTGTGGCCGTGTGCCTGAGCGGTGAAGGTGCCCAGGTGCACGGCACCGGGCACGTCGACCTCGACGCTCAACTCCTCGTCGATCTCCCGACGCAGGGTCTCCACGTCGGTCTCGCCGGGTTCACGCTTTCCGCCCGGCAGGTACCAGACGTCCTTGCCCACCGACCGGGTGCTCAGCACCCGACCGTCCTCGATGAGGATCCAGGCCACCTTGTCGATCTCGCCCACGATGTTCCTTCCGGCTGCCGGGACCGGGGACGCTACCAGCCGGCACCGCGCTCAGGCGGCGAGCAGGTCGAGCAGCAGCGCGGCGGTCCAGCTGAACGCCGGTGACCCCAGCCCGGCGCCGGTGTCCGGATGGAAGTACTCGTGGCAGCCGGCCCCGGCGACCAGACCGATCATCGAGCGGCGCAGCCCGGCGGCCAACTCCGGGTGCCCGTGCGTGAGCAGCCCACGCCGGATCAGCCAACCGGTGTTGAGCCAGCTCGGCCCACGCCAGTAGCGCAGCGGCTCGAAGTCGGGTGCGGTGCGGTCGTAGGTGGGCAGCGGACGGTCCATCCGCCGGGCCACCCCGAAACGCGCCGAGCCGGCCTCGACGACCAGCGCGTCGGCCTGTCGGGTTGGCAGGTCGGGCAGGATCAGCGGGGTCAGCCCGAGCACGGTACGGGCGCTCACCAGCCGATCGGTGCGCAGGTCACGGGGTTGGAACGTGCCGGTGTCCGGGTCGTACAGCCGGCGGAGCAGGGCTTCGGTGATGCGGGCCGCGCGGGCCCGGTGCGGCCCGGGGTCGTCGCCGACGAGCACGGCGATCTCGGCGAGGGCGTGTTCGGCGGCCCCGAACGCCGCGTTGAACAGCGGGCACTCCACCAGGAAGGGGTGCCCGGCGGCCAGGTCGCGGTCGGAGTAGCAGCGGTCGCGGTAGGCGGCGACAATCGCCAGGTAACGCGCGTAATCCAGGTCCGTGGGGCGGTGCGCGGCGTCGGCGTGCGTGGTGTCATGCCGACGGTACGCGGACATGACGGCCGCCTCGGCCGGCACCGCGGCCATCGGCTCGTCCCACGCCGGACTGTTGTCCAACCCGGACTCCCACGGGTGCACGATGCAGACCAGCCCGTCACCGGCCACGTCCCGCCGGTCGGCCAGGTAGCGCTGCTGGGCGACCAGCGCGGGATAGAGCCGGCGCAGCGCGGCCAGGCCGGTGGAATCGGGCGCCCGCCGGTACGCCAGCAACGCGGCGAGCGCGTGCACCGGCGGCTGGACCAGGCCGGAGGTGTCCGCCGTCGGCGCTCCCGGCACGTCGGCCGAGCGCCACATCTCCGGCCCCGGGAAGTACGCGCCGA
Organism: Micromonospora inaquosa; assembly: GCF_003857055.1. GTDB lineage: Bacteria > Actinomycetota > Actinomycetes > Mycobacteriales > Micromonosporaceae > Micromonospora > Micromonospora inaquosa. The sequence continues at coordinate 11,748 of NZ_QGSZ01000394.1, forward strand.
CCCGCAGCGCCGGGTTGAACACGATGTGCGGCACCCGTCCGTCGGCCCACTGCGCCCGGAACAGGCTCACCAGCTCCCGCCAGGCGCGCTCGGGGCGGACCTGGGCCAGCCCGATCGCGATGAACGCGGAGTCCCAGCTCCACTGGTGCGGGTAGAGGGTGCGCGACGGCACCGTGTGGTCGTGCTCCCAGTTGGCGTCGAGCGTGTCGACCGCGAGCCGACGCAGCCCGGCCGCGTCGGCCGGGCCACCCGTGCGGGCGGCGTCGGCGCGCGTCGCTTCGGCGGGCGTGCCGACGCTGGACGGGCCGGCGTCGGCGGTCACGCGGCGGCCCGCCGGGGCAGCGCGTGTCGCAGCACCGTGGCGGCCTGTTGCAGGGCCCGAACGGGGTCACCGCGCAGCCGGCACTCCAGCGCCAGCCAGCCCCGGTAGTCCAGCTCCAGCAGGGTGCGCACCAACGACGGCCAGTCCAGGTGCCCGGCCCCGGGCTGGTAGCGGTTGGAGTCGCTGACCTGCACGTGCCCGAGGTACGGCGCGGCGGCGCGCAGCGCGCGGTGCACGTCATCCTCCTCGATGTTCATGTGGAAGGTGTCGGCGACCACCCGGACCGACGGCAGCGCGAGCGCGGCGCAGAGCGCCACCGCCTCGTCGAGACGGTTGACCATGTGGTCCTCGTACCGGTTGAGGGGTTCCAGGAAGAGGGTGACCCCCTCGGCGCGGGCGTGTTCGCCCAGTTCGCCGAGGGCGTCGAGGAGCACCTGCCGGTCGCCGTCCGGCGGGCGGGGCGGCTCGAACGGCGGCAGTCGCCGGGAGAACATCCCCCAGGAGGCCGGGGTCATCACCCCGACGCCGCCCAGCTCGGCGATCACCGAGAGCTGGGAGCGCAGGTTGCGGACGGCGTCGGCGGACCGGGCGGCGTCGAAGTCGCCGATGAAGTGGTCCATCTCGACGCAGACGGTGGGCATCACCACCCCGGCGGCGCGGGCGCGGCGCAGCTCGGGCAGCCGGCGGGCGAACGCCAGGTCGCCGCGGCCGCGTAGCTCGATGCCCTGGTAGCCGAGTGCGGCGGCGAGGGCGAACTTCTGGATCAGGTTGGTGCCCGGCAGGAGTTGTTCCTGACAGGCAAGCGCGATGGTGGTCATCTAGAACCTCAGCACGACTTGGAGGACGTCACCGGCGCCGCGGTCGAGCAGCGCGAGGGCGTCGGCGACCGCGCTGGCGTCGACGATGTGGCTGACCAGCGGCAGCGGGTCGACGCTGCGGTCGGCCACCAGGTCCATGAAGGTCTGCGCTACCCGGTCTCCGGTCCACCGGCCGGCCATGCTCGGCGCGGGGGTGGGCCCGGAGACCTGGGCGGCGACCAACTGGATGCGGTTGTGGTGGAACTCCTCGCCGAGGCCGAGCGCGTCGGCCTGGCCCTGGTAGAAGCCGGCGGCCACGACCCGGCCGGCGTGGGTGGTGGATCGGATTGCCTCGTGCAGCGCCGGGTACGCACCGGACAGCTCCAGGCAGACGTCGGCCCCCCGGCCGTCGGTGGCCTGGTGCAGCACGGTGGCGGCGGATGTGGTCGTGGCGCCCACCGTGGAGTACGCGCCGTACCGTGCGGCGTGCTCCAGCCGGGTGGGCACCGGGTCGACGGCCACCACCCGGGCCCCGGAGAGCACGGCGAGCCGGGTGGCGAGCAGCCCGATGACGCCCTGCCCGAAGACGCCGACCCAGTCGCCGAGATGCAGGTCACCGGCGAGGACGGCGGTCAGCGCGATGGCGCCGGGGCGGGCGAAGACCGCAGCGAGTGGGTCCAGCCCGGTGGGGAGCGCACGGACCGCGTCGGCGGCGAGCACGGCCTCGGCGCGGTGCCCCCAGATGCCCCAGACCAGCTGCCCCGGATGCCGGTCGGTGACCTCCGGCGCGACCTCGATGATCTCGCCGACCTCTTCGTAGCCGAAGCCGATCAACGGGTAGGGCACCGGGGTCTGTCGGGGGACGAACATCCGGGCGGCGTCGTCCCAGTCCTTGCTGAGCCGGGGGTTGCTGCCCCGGTAGAGGGTCAGCTCGGTGCCGGCGGAGATGCCCGAGTAGCAGGTGCGGACTCGGACCTGGCCGGGGCCGAGCGGATCCGGTGGGCAGGGCTCAAGGCTGATGCGTCGAGGCCCGGCGAGAGAGACCACCCAGTTGCCCATGTGTCACATCCCGGTAGCACTGGGTTCCAGGATAGCAAAAAATGGCCATATGTCTTGCTATTGATCAATCGAAGGTGTTGGATCCGTCATGTACCCTTCGAGAGGAGTGCCACCGATGTCAGCACCTCCGAGGCGGATACTCGCCACCACCCTGATCCTGGCACTGACCACGTCCACCCTGCTGGCCTGCGGCGACGACGAACCAGACAGCAACAGCAAGAAGATCACCGTCTGGAGCCTGGAGGACGTGGCCGACCGGGTCACCGCCACCAAGGCGATCATCGCCGACTTCACCGCCAAGACCGGGATCCAGGTCGACCTCGTGACCGTCAACGAGGACCAGTTCCCCTCCCTGATCGCCGCCAACGCCGCCGCCGGCGACCTGCCCGACGTGGTCGGGTCCGTCTCCCTCGCCGGCATCCGCACCCTCGCCGGCAACGAGCTGCTGCACGCCTCGGCGAACGCGGAGGTCGTCGACAAGCTGGGCAGGCAGACGTTCTCCCCCCGGGCGCTGGAGCTCACCGACGACGACGGCAAACAGCTCTCCGTACCCAGCGACGGGTGGGGGCAACTGCTCGTCTACCGCAAGGACCTGTTCGCCGCGGCCGGCCTGCCCACCCCCGACACGTACGAGCGGATCACCGCCGCCGCGGCGCGGCTGAACACCGGCGGCGTCGCCGGGATCACCGCGGCGACCGCCCCCAGCGACGTGTTCACCCAACAGACCTTCGAGCACCTGGCGCTGGCCAACGGCTGCCAGCTCACCGACGACTCGGGGAACGTCGCCCTGGACTCGCCCCAGTGCGTCGAGGCGTTCCGCTTCTACGGCGACCTGATCCGCACCAGCTCGGTCAAGGGCGCGCAGGACGTGGACACCACCCGGGCCACCTACTTCGCGGGCAAGGCGGCCATGGTGATCTGGTCCCCGTTCATCCTCGACGAGCTGGCCGGGCTGCGCAACGACGCCAAGCCGACCTGCCCCCAGTGCCAGACCGACCCGGCGTTCCTCGCGAAGAACAGCGGGTTCGTCACCGCGATCAAGGGCCCGAACGGCTCCGAACCGGCCCAGTACGGCGAGATCAGCTCGTGGGCGGTGCTGGACGGCGCGGCGGCCGACCCGGCGAAGTCCTTCGTGGAGTACATGCTCAGTGACGGCTACCCACGCTGGTTCGGCATGTCCCCGGAGGGCCGCTTCCCGGTGCGCAAGGGCACCCCGGCCGACCCGGAGGCGTACCTGACCGCCTGGAACACCAGCCAGGCCGGCGTGGACGCCAAGAAACCCCTCGCCGACGTGTACGGCGACGAGGTGCTCGCCACGCTGCGCCGCAGCCCGGACACCTTCGGGCGCTGGGGCCTCAGCCAGGGGCAGGGCAAGCTGGTCGGCGCGATGCTCGGTGAGCTGCCGGTGCCCAAGGTGCTGGGCGACCTCATCGCCGGCAAGTCCGACGCGGCGGCAGCCGCCAACCGCGCCAAGAAGGATGTCGACGCCATCAAGGCGGGCGTCAATTGACCACCACCGCGCCCGACACCGGCCGCTCCCCCACCGGGGAGCGGCCGGCACCACCGAAGCGCCGACCGTTGACCCTGCGCCGCCGCGAATCCCGGGCCGGGCTCGCGCTGGTCGCACCGACCCTGCTCGTCACCATCGCGGTCATCGGCATCCCGATCGTGTGGACAGTGGTGCTCGCCTTCCAACGGGTCCGGCTCGCCACGCTGCGCAAGACCGGCCTGTTCGGTGAGTTCACCATGGACAACATCGACCGGGTGCTGCACACCCCCGGCTTCGCCGAGACGCTGTGGGTCACGCTTCTCTACAGCATCGGCGGCACCGTCGGGTCGATAGTGCTCGGCCTGGTGGCCGCGCTGGTCGTCCGCCGGCCGTTCCGGGGCCGCACCCTGGTCCGGGCGTCCATGCTGCTGCCGTACGTGGCACCGGTGGTCGCCGTGACGTTCGTCTGGCAGGTGATGCTCGACCCACAACTCGGCATCGTCAACGCGTGGGGGCAACGCCTGCTCGGCTGGGACGCCCCGGTGCCGTTCCTCAGCCAGGAGTCGACAGCGCTGGCCACGGTGATCGTCTTCGAGGCGTGGCGGTACTTCCCGTTCGCGTTCCTGTTCCTGCTGGCCCGGCTCCAGGCGGTGCCCGGCGAGTTGGAGGAGGCCGCCCGGGTCGACGGCGCCACTCCCACCCAGCGGTTCCGGCACATCCTGCTGCCGCAACTGCTGCCCGTGATCGCCCTGCTGGGCGTGCTGCGCTTCATCATGACGTTCAACAAGTTCGACGACGTCTACCTGCTCACCGGTGGTGCGGCCGGCACCGAGGTGGTCAGCGTGCGGGTGTACGAGTTCCTCACCGCCCGTACCGACATCGGGGCTGCGGCTGCGCAGGCCGTCGTGCTGGCCGTGGTGCTCATCGTGTTCGTGCTGATCTATCTGCGCTTCTTCGGACGGAGGGTGAGCTGATGGACCGGGACGTGGTCGAGACGGTGAGCCTGCGTTGGCTGCGCCGCCTGGTGATCGCCGTGTTCCTGCTGATCACCGTCTTCCCCTTCTACTACATGCTGGTGCTCTCGGTGCGCCCCATCGAGCGGCTGCTGCTCGACCCGGGTGCGCTGGTGGTCGGCTTCGGTGAGCTGACCGTGGCCACGTACGCCGAGGTCCTGAAGGCCACCGACGACGGCGGCCAGGGCTTCCTCACCTTCATCCGCAACAGTGGGCTGGTCGCCGTCGCGGCGACAGTGCTCACCCTGCTGGTCGCGATCCCCGGCGCGTACGCGGTGGCCCGGCTGCGGTTCTTCGGCCGGCGGCAGGTCGACTTCCTGTTCCTGGCGGTCTACCTGTTCCCGTCGATCGTCATCGCGATCCCGCTGTTCGTGGTCTTCACCCGGGCCGGGCTGCGCGGCTCACTGTTCGGTCTGGTGCTGGTCTACATCTCGCAGACGTTGCCGGTCTCGGTCTACATGCTGAAGAACTACTTCGAGACCATCCCGGTCAGTCTGGAGGAGTCCGCAGCCATCGACGGTGCCGGTCGACTCGGCATCATCCGGCGCGTCAGCCTGCCCCTGGCCATGCCGTCGATCATGGCGGTCGCGCTCTACGACTTCATGATCGCCTGGAACGAGTTCCTCTTCGCGCTGCTGTTCCTGGTCGACAAGCCCAACCGGTGGACGGTGTCGCTCGGGCTGTCCCTGCTCGCCGACGGGGTGGAGGTGCCCAAGACGGTGCTGATGGCCGGGTCGGTCGTGCTCACCCTGCCCATCGTGATCCTCTTCTTCGCCAGCGAACGGCTGCTCACCGAGGGGCTGACCAGCGGCGCGGAGAAGGGCTGATCGTCTCGTCCGGGTCGCCCGCCCGGCCCCCGCCGGCCCGGATACGGTGGCCTCATGGCCAACCCGACCCGCTGGGCGACCGACACCGGTCCCGAGCACTCACAGTGGTATATCGACCGGTTCCGCAAGCTCGCGGCCGAGGGCGCTGACCTGGCCGGCGAGGCCCGACTGGTGGACGCCCTCGTCGCGCCCGGCTCCCGCATTCTCGACGCCGGCAGCGGCACCGGCCGGGTCGGTGCCGCGCTGGCCGAGCGGGGGCACACGGTGGTCGGGGTGGACGCCGACCCGGCGCTGGTGGACGCCGCCCGCGCCGATTATCCGGGCCCGACATGGCTGGTCGGCGACCTCGCCGAGCTGGACCTACCGGCGCTGGGTGAGGCGGAACCGTTCGACGCGGCGGTGCTGGCCGGCAACGTGCTCGCCTTCGTCGCCGTCGGCACCGAACCAGCGGTGCTGCGCAGGGTCGCCGCGCACCTGCGACCCGACGGCGTGCTGACTGTGGGCTTCGGCACCGAACGCGGCTACCCGCTGACCGCGTTCGACGCCGACGCGGTTGCCGCCGGGCTGCGCGTGGAGCACCGCTTCGCCACCTGGGATCTGCGCCCGTGGCGCGACGACGCCCCGTTCGCGGTCAGCGTCCTGCGCCGGCCGGCGGACTGACACCGGCGGGGAGGCGTCACCCTCAGTCCGGGGCGGCGACGGCGCGGGCGGCGGCCGGGTCGAGGGTGGCGCCGGCGGGCACCAGGCTGACCAGCCCGGCGGGCAGCCGCACCGGTCGCACGTCGCGGTAGCCGAGCATCGGCAGCACCTCGCGGTCGGCCAGCACGTACCGCCGGCCCAGGTCGGTGACCACGGAGACCGCGCCGCCGGTCGCGCCGGGCGCCGCGGCGGCCTCGACCACCGCGCCGCGGCCCGGCTCCACCACCACATGGTCGGCCAGCACCACACCGCCGGTCGGCGCGGTGCGGGGCACGGCCGTCAGGTCCCGCAGCGGTACGCCCGAACGCAGCTGACCAACCCCGCCGTCGTCTCCGATGCGGGTGCAGAGCGCGCCACCGTCGGCGGTCGCGAGCCGGGGCGGGGCCGGCGGCGGGGCGTTCGGGCCGGTCGGGGCGAGATCAGGCACCTTGGGCAGCGCGGCGAACCGGCCCAACGTCATCGGTACCGGCTCGCCCTGCCCGGTGCGGGCCAGCAGCAGCCCCGCCTGCAACTCGGTGATGCCGGCCAGGCCGGCGTCGAGCGCCACCGCGTACTGCCGGCCGCCACCGGAGTTGCTCACCAGGTAGACCGTGCCGACAGTGGCACCCGGCACCCGAGGGGCGGGCCGGCCCAGCGCGGGCAGGTCGAGCGGGGCGAGGTCGGCGCCGGCGGGCAACGAATTGAGCAGTGCCGGCGCCACCGGAATTGCCTGGGCCCGGGTGGTGGCGAGCGCCGCCAGCACCCGGCTGGCATCACGGACGAGGTAGCGCCGCTGGTGCCAGACCAGGTGCAGCCCGCCGTCGGGGTGGCGCAGCAGCAGCGCGTCGTCGCCCAGCGGCCGGCCGCCGCCGGGCTCGGTGCCGATCAACAGGGCGGAGCGGGGCTGCTGGACGCCCGCGCCGGCCGGGATCGTCGAGCAGACCGTCCACGCGGTGGCGGCCAACCGCCCGGGGGCGGGCAACGAGTCGGGTGCGTCGGCGATGCCCAACGGCAGCCCGCGCGGCACTCCGTCGATCGTGCGCCGGGAAACCAGCACCGTCTTGGACCGGTCCGCGCCGACGATGAGCAGCGCCGAGGCGTAGTTGAGCACCGGGTGCAGCCTCTGCTCGCGATAGACGAACCGGGCGCCGGACTCCTTCTCCACGATCACCGCGCCCGCGTCACGCCACCCCTTGCCGCCGCCGGCGAACAGGCCGTAGAGGGCGAAACCACCGAGCCCGATCGCCGCCACCAGGACGCTGGCCAGGCCGGCGCCGGCCAGCCGCCGAAACGGTGACTGCGCGGGATCGGTCTCCCGCATGACCAGGGCGGCGACTGCCCGCTGGACGCTGAACTGGTAGGAGTGCAGCTGGTCCTGCCGCGACGGCATGAGTCCCCTCCGGTGGATCGACCGCGCACAGGATATGCGCTGCGTCGATGTCAGGTGGACCCTGCGTGGCCGCCCGTCGCGGGGCAACCGGTACCATCCATGGACGAATCCGGCGGCGAGAGGGCACCCGTGGGCGCGCGTTTCGAAGAGCTGGCCTGGCGGGAGACCCCGATCGGCGCGATCAGCCTGCGCCGACGCCGCGACCCGGCACTCCAGGTCGAGGTGTACGAGGTCAAGCTCGACGACGAGTACCTGATGTCCAGCCTCTTCCCCGTCGCGGAGATCGAGCTGGCGCGGCTGGGTCTCGCCGAGGTGGCCGGTGACTCCCTCGACGTGGTGGTGGGCGGTCTCGGCTTGGGCTACACCGCCTGCGCGGCGCTGGGCGACCCCCGGGTGCGCTCACTGCTCGTGGTGGAGGCGATCGAGGACGTGATCGACTGGCACCGACGCGGGCTGCTGCCGTTCGCGGCGGGGCTCGCCGAGGACCCCCGCACCCGCTTCGTGCAGGCCGACTTCTTCGCGGCGGTGGCCGGTGACACCGGTTTCGACACCGAGACGCCCGGTCGACGCTTCGATGCCGTGCTGCTCGACGTCGACCACTCCCCGCGCAACGTCCTGCACCCCAGCCACGCGGCGTTCTATCCGCCGGCCGGGTTGCGCCGCCTGGCCGCCCTGTTGCGCCCCGAGGGCGTTTTCGCGCTCTGGTCGGACGACCCGCCGGACGCCGAGTTCACCGGCGCGCTCACCGAGGTGTTCGCGAGCGTTCGGGCGCACGTCGTGCCGTTCGCCAACCCGCTGACGGGCGGTCAGTCGGCCAACACCGTCTACGTGGCGCGCACCGGCCCCTGATCGGCTCCGGTAAGCCGCTCGCGCATGGTGTCGGCCGGACGGGGAACCAGAAGCCGGGCCGGCCGCATTCGGCACGGCCGGTTACGGGAGGTCGACATGCGTGCACTGCTCTGGGTCGTCGGCGTGGTCGCCGGCGTGTTGATCCTGCTCGGGTTGCTCCTCGAAGCGGTCCGCTGGCTGATCATCATCGGTGTGATCGCGCTGGTTATCGTGATCATCTGGGGCGTCGTCAAGGGGCGGCAGGCCATGAGCCACCAGTCCCGCCGACGGTGACGCGCGGCGGCCCCGATCAGAACCAGTCCGGCCGCATGTCGAGGGTGGTCCGGTCCCGGCTCTCCAGCAGGTCGAACTGCGGGCCGGTCCGGGGCAACTCGACGGTGAAGAAGTAGCGGGCGGCCTGCCGCTTGCCGGCGTGGAACGCGTCGCCGGCCCCCTCCGGCGGCAGCGCCAGCACCTGCTCCAACCACATCCACGCGATCACCACGTGTCCGACGGCCTCCAGGTAGGCGCTGGCGTTGGCCAGCGCGAGCACCGGGTCGCCGTCGGCCCACAGTCGACGGGTGACAGCGGTGACCCGGTCCATCGCGGCGGCCAGCCGGCCCGCCAGCTCGGCCGCCTCGTCGCCGGCCTTGCGGGCCCGCTCGACCGTGTCGCCGATCGTCTCGCTCAGCAGGGTGAGACCAGCTCCGCCCTGCATGGTCACCTTCCGGCCCAGCAGATCCAGTGCCTGGATGCCGTGGGTGCCCTCGTGGATCGGGTTGAGCCGGTTGTCCCGGTAGTGCTGCTCCACATCGTGGTCGCGGGTGTAGCCGGCACCGCCGAGCACCTGGATCGCCAGGTCGTTGGCGGTGAGGCACCACTGCGACGGCCAACTCTTGGTGATCGGGGTGAGCACGTCCAGCAGCAGGTGCGCGCGCTCGCGGTCGGCCTCGGCCGGAGCGGTCTTCTGCTCGTCGAGCAGGCGCGCGCAGTAGAGCACCAGCGCCAGCGCCCCCTCCACGTAGCTCTTCTGGGCCAGCAGCATCCGTCGTACGTCGGGGTGGTCGATGATCGGCACCTGCCCGGCGGCCGGGTCCTTGGCGCCGACCGGCCGGCCCTGCGGCCGCTCCTTCGCGTACGCCAGGCTCTTGAGGTAGCCGGTGTAACCCAGCGCGGTGGCGCCGGCCCCGACCCCGATCCGGGCCTCGTTCATCATGTGGAACATCTGCGCCAGGCCCTGATGGGGCGCGCCGACCAGGTGCCCGACCGCTCCGGGGCGGCCGGCCGGGGTGTGTGCGCCGTCGCCGAAGCTGAGCAGGGTGTTGGTGGTGCCCCGGAACCCCATCTTGTGGTTGAGCCCGGCCAACACCACGTCGTTGCGGTCGCCGAGCGACCCGTCCGGGCCGACCAGCACCTTGGGCACGATGAACAGCGAGATGCCCTTGACCCCGGGCGGCGCACCAGGGACGCGGGCCAGCACCAGGTGGACGATGTTCTCGGCCAACTCGTGATCGCCACCGGAGATCCACATCTTGGTGCCGAAGAGCCGGTACGTGCCGTCCGTCTGGGGCTCGGCGCGGGTGGTGATGTCGGCCAACGAGCTGCCGGCGTGCGGCTCGGACAGGCACATGGTGCCGAAGAACCGACCGTCCAGCATGGGCCGGACGTAGGTGTCCACCTGCTCGGGGCTGCCGTGCGCCAGCAGCAGGTTGGCATTGCCCAGGGTGAGGAACGGGTACGCGGAGGTGGCCACGTTGGCGGCCTGGAACCAGGTGAAGCAGGCCGCCGCGACGGCGTGCGGCAGTTGCAGACCACCGACAGTGGCGTCCAGCCCGGCGGTGAGCAGGCCGGTCTCGGCGAAGCTGTCCAGGGCCGCGCGGACCTCCGGGATCAGCCGGACCCGCTGCCCGTCGAAGGTGGGCTCGGCGAGGTCGGCGGCGCGGTTGTGCGGGGCGAACTGTTCGGTGGCCACCCGCTCGGCAAGGTCCAGGGCGTCGTCGAAGGTCTCCCGGGAGTGTTCGGCGTAGCGGGGACGCTCGACAAGGTCGGCCACCCGCAGCCATTCGTGCAGCAGGAAGTCGAGGTCACGGCGGGAGAGCAGGGTGGACGGCACGGCACTCCTCTGCGGGCACGGGGGCGGGTCGGGCCGGAGCGACGGCCCACTGTCGCCCCGGCCCATCCTGGCCGATCGACAGGGCGCGCACCACCGGCCCCGGTGGGGTCCGACGAGCGGAATGTGTCACACCGAGGCCTACGAGCAGTCCGCCTGGGTGGGCACTCCGGCGGTGCTCGGCGTTTCGGCCGGCAGTCGCCGGGGATACCGCGCCGGATGGCCGGAGCCGTCGGCCACCCACCGGAGTCGAGGACGCCGCCGGGCGGGTGAGGAGCGGGTCGATGTCGTCGCTGCCCACCGAGGAGGATCCCCGGTTGACGCCGGTGCTTCAGGAGGACCGGGTGTGCACGGGCGTGACCACAGCGCGCGGGCGGGTGTTCCTGAGCTACCCGTCGGCGGACCGGGCCGGCGTGCAGGTCGTCGAGGCGTTGCCGGACGGGCAGCGTGACCCGTACCCCGATGCCGGGTGGAACCGCGTCGACCAGCCGCCGGACGGGGCGTTCGTGCACGTGAACGGCTTGCGCGCCGGCCCGGACGGCCGGTTGTGGATCGTCGACGCGGGTACGCCCCAGGTCGGCGGCGCACAGGTGCCGGGCGGCGCTCGGCTGATCGCGGTCAACCTGGACGGCGACCACGTGGAGCAGGTCTACCACCTCGACGAGGCGGTCCACCCGGACAGTTACGTCGACGACGTCCGGTTCAACGGCCGGATGGCGTACCTCAGTGACGCCGGGGCGGCCGGCCTCATCGTGCTCGACCTCGACTCGGGTCGGTCCCGACGCGTGCTGGACGGGCATCCGAGCACGGCGGGCGGCCCGGTCATCCCCGACGGGCGCACGCTGCGTGACCCGGACGGCGCCGAGGTACGCCTGCACGTCGACCAGTTGGAGGTGTCGCCGGACGGTCGCTGGCTCTACTACCAACCGGCCTCCGGCGGGATGTCCCGGATCGCCACCCGCTGGTTGGACGACCCGTCGATCTCCGCTGACGAGATGGCCCGGCGGGTCGAACGGTGGTGTGACACGCCGAGCACCGGCGGCACGGCCATCGACGCCACCGGCACCATCTACCTCAGCGACCTGGAACGGCGGCGCGTCCTCGTCCTCGCACCCGACCGCAGCGTGCGTACGCTCGTCGCCGACCCCCGGCTGGCCTGGGTGGACGCGATGTGGCTCGACGCCGAGGCCCGGCTCTGGATGCCGGCGGCCCAGCTGCACCTGACCGCCGGGCTCAACGGCGGGCACGCGGCCGTCGACTACCCGGTCCAGATCTACCGGATGCCGGTCGACGCCGGGCCTCCCCCACTGGACCACGCCTGAGTGGGCACTCCCGCGCCCGCGGCTTCGCGGCGGTGACCTCCGGCCCCAGGATCCGGAATTCCGGTGGAACGGGTGCGGTCCGATGGTTGAAGATCGCAGGGTGTCCGTTCCCGCCCGTCAGATCCGTGCTCGTTACTCGGCCGACACGATCACCGTGTACCAGGCGTACCCACCGGAGATCGCGCTTCCGGCGGTGGCCGCCGGTCGCTTCGTGGCCCCCTTCAAGCGTGAGCGGATGACCTGGATCAAGCCGTCCTTCCTGTGGATGATGTACCGCTGCGGCTGGGCCACCAAGCCCGGGCAGGAGCGCGTGCTCGCCATCGACATCACCCGGGAGGGCTTCGAGTGGGCGCTGGCGCGAGCCTGCCTGAGTCACTACGACCGGGGCCTGCACGGCGATCGTGCGACGTGGTCACGACACCTCAGGACCAGCCCGGTACGGGTGCAGTGGGATCCGGAACGGACACTGCACCTGAACGCGTTGCCGCACCGGTCGTTGCAGGTCGGGCTGGCCGGCGAAGCCGTCGCCAGGTACGTCGACGACTGGCTGGTCGGCATCACCGACATCACCCCCACCGTCCACCGGGTACGGGACCTGGTGCGGGCGGATGACGTACCGGCGGCGACAGCTCACCTGCCGGTCGAACGAAGCTATCCACTGCCGACTGAGATCGCGGCCCACCTCGACGCCAGCGGGTGACGCTTCGCCGTCAACGGCCCTCGGTCCCATCCCGGCGGAGCCGCAGTTCGTCGGTCTGCATGAGGCGCTGCCGGGCGTGGTCGTGACCCGCCGACCTGTCGCAGGGCTGCCTTAGGCTCCCGGCCATGGCTGAATTCGTGTTGGTGGCGGGGGCGTGGCTGGGGTCGTGGGCATGGGACGAGGTGGTGCCACCACTGCGGGCGGCCGGCCACGGCACGCACCCGCTGACTCTCTCCGGCCTCGCCGACAAGCGGGACGTGCCCGCCGGGCAGCAGACCCACGTGCAGGACATCGTCGACGAGATCGAGGGCCGCGACCTGCGCGACGTGGTGCTGGTCGGGCACAGCTACGCGGGCATCCCGGTGGGTCAGGCCGCCGAGCGGATCGGCGACCGGTTGAGCCGGGTGATCTTCGTCGACTCGGAGGTCCCGGTCGACGGCGGGTCGTTCGCCTCCGGCTGGTGGCAGGGTCAGGCGGCCTTCGAGGCGCAACTCGCCGGCAACGGCGGGCAGTGGGCTCCGCTCGGTGCGACCGATTTCGACGGTCAGGGTCTCACCGACGAGCAGGTCGCCCGCCTGGTTGACGGCTCCACCCCGCACCCGGGCGCCACGCTGACCGAGCCGGCGGTGCTCAGCCGACCGCTGGGTGAGCTGCCGGCGACGTACGTCAAGTGCCTGCTCGACGGGCCGGAGCCCAACGACACGGTGGCCAAACTGCTGACCAGCGACCACTGGCGACTGATCACGATGGACACCGGCCACTGGCCGATGTTCTCGCAGCCCACCGAACTGGCCCGGGTCCTGTTGGCGGAGGCCGCCTGACCGGGTCAGGTCGTCGGTTCGTCGAGGGTTCTGATGTGGCGCACGGGTGACGCGAGCAACCACAGCACGGCGAGCACGCCACCGAGGCCGGCGATGACCAGGGTGGGCCGCAGCCCGATGGTGGCCCCCAACGCACCACCGACCAGCGCGCCGAGCGGTCGGGTGCCGTAGTTGACGGCGCTGTAGGCACCCGCGCGGCGCCCTCGCGCGTCGTCGGGTGTCACGGCGGCGAGGAGGGCGTTGAGGTTCACGTCCATCAGCATCACCCCGATGCTGGAGACCAGCTCGATGGCCGCCAGCATGGCCACCTTCGTCCAGGTGGGTCCGGACACCAACGCGGTCAGCGCCAACGGTGCGGGGAAGAGCACCACGCCGATCATGGCGGTACGGCCCAGGCCGATGGCGCGCGAGATCCGTGGGGCGAGCGCCGCACCCGCGAAGCCGCCGAGCGCGCCGAGCCCGAAGGCGATGCCGATCGCGCCGGCCGACAGGTCGAGGTCACGGCTGGCGTAGAGCACCAGCAGCGCGCTGGCGATGAAGGTGAAGAAGTTGACAGTGCTGGTGCAGCCGAGGGCGGCCCGTAGCACCGGGTGCCGCAGCACCAGCACGAGCCCTTCGCGGACCATGCCGAGAGTGGACGTCCGACGCGGCGGGGGCGGCGGCTCGGTCACCGGGATGCGGCTGAGCAGCAACGCGGAGCCGAGGAAGGAGACCGCGTCGACGACGATCGCGACCGGCGCGCTGAGCGCCTGGACCAGCCCACCGCCGACGGCCGGGCCGGCGATGAAGGACAGCGATCGGCTCATGCTCAGCTTGCTGGTCGCGTCGACGTACGCCGAGCGTGGCACCAGGGCGACGAAGAACGCCTGACGCGCCATGGCGAAGAGCACCGCCCCGACGCCGGTGAGCAGCGCCACCAGGTAGAGCTGGGTGAGGGTGATCGCGTCGAACAGGTAGGCCACCGGCAGGCTGAGCAGCACTGCGGCGCGAATCAGGTCCGCGGCGATCAGGAGTCGCCGCTTGTGGGTGCGCTGGTCCACCCAGGCGCCCAGGAACAGGCCCAGCAGGTTGGGCAGCCAGATCAACGCGGTGAGGACGCTGACCTGTATGGGTGTCGCGGTGAGCAGGGTGACGGCGATCAGCGGTAGGGCCAGTTCGCTGACGCGATCGCCGAATTGCGAGATCGTCTCGCTGATCCAGAAGGTGCGGAACCTCCGGTCGCGGTGCAGGGCCGACGGGGGCGCGGTGGCGGTGGCGGTCACGACGTGGCCGGGTCGTCGCCGGGCTCGGGCAGCAGGTAGCGCAGCATCCGGACGATCCGCGCGTCGGGCGGCGACGCGTCGTCGTCCTTGCGCCGCACGTACGGAGCGAGTAGTTCCTCGATGGCGGCCTCCAGCTGTTGCAGCTCTTCGGGGGTGGCGACGAACCGGGTGTCGGACACCCCGGCCACCCCGCGCCACTGCGCGTCCAGCCGGGGTTCGTCGTGCAGCAGCCACTGCTGCGGCGCCTCGGCGGCGCGGGCGAACATCTCGCCGCGCAGTTGACGGCCGGCGGCCTGCCCCTCGGCGTCGTCGGGCAACTCGAAGCGGAAGCCCCGGGCTGCCGCCTGCCACCAGCGCTCACGCTTGCTGGCGGTGCCCTCGGCGTCGATGACCAGGCCGAACGTGGCGAGGTGTCGCAGGTGCCAGCTGACCACCGACGGGGTCGCGCCGACGTGCGGGGAGAGCCCGGTGGCGGTGGCCGGGCCGTGCCGCTGGAGGCGGTCGAGGATGGCCAACCGGACCGGGTGGGCCAGCGCCCGGAGCGCCTGCGGCTCGGTGATCTCGAAATCCCCGTACGGATTCTTGAGAGGCATGTTTCGAAAGTAGTCTCTCAGATCAGGTCGGGGCAACCCCCGAGCCGCGGCGGCGGACCGCCGATCAGGCGATGCCCAACCGCGCCAGCGGCTCCACCAACTCCCGCTCCTCGTAGCTGAGGTGCGACAGGAGGGCGTCGGTCAACAGGTCCACCGCGGCTCGCAGCTCGGCGAGGCCGTCCGGCGACCCGACGTACGCGACCAGGGCCCGATCGACACCCTCCAGCACGTCGTGGATGACGTGATGCTCCTGCTCCAACCGGTCGACCACCGGGCCGAGCCGAGGGTCCTGCGCCCGCAGCCGGGGGAAGAACGACTGGTCCTCGATGGTGTGGTGGGTGGTGACGATGCGGCAGTACGACTCGCAGTAGACGCCCAGCGTCCACCGGTTCTGCCGCATGGTCATCGTGTTGATGTGGGAGCGGGCCGCGCCGGCGTCGATCTCCCCGGCGGCCACCTGATCGATCAGATCGTGAATCTGGGCCAGCTCGGCGCGCAGACCGTCGTGGATCTGCACGAGGTGCGCACCGGTCGCCTGCTCCTGCGGGGTGTAGGTGCGCTCCGGGTCGGGTGTGGGCCCGCTCGGCCGGGTCGACTCGTCCCACACCTGCTGCTCGCTTCGCCGTACGCCGTCGTCGGGGGTCGGCACCACGGCGAAGGCACCGCCGGTCGCGGTGGCGCGGCTCGCCCGCACCGGCGCCGCAACGACCGCCGCCGGCTCCGGCTGTGCCGGCGTACGCGTCGGGGCCGCACCCTGGTCACGTTCGGCCGCGACCAGCTCGCGGACGGCGGGGGCCACCTCGCCGGCGAACCGGCGCAGGTCGTCGGGGTCGTCGCTGGCGAGGATGAAGGTGCCGACGCCGTCGCCCAGTGCCAGCTCGGCCAGTTCCTCGGCCCACTGCTCGGCGGGTCCGTTCAGGGGGCCGCGCCCGACGGTCGAGAACTGCCCGGCGATGTTGAGCAGCCGACGCACGTCCCGCGGGGACCGGCCGGCCTCCTGCGCGGCGTCGTCGATGATCGTGTTGCCCTTGGCCAGGTCACCGGGCTGGAGGTAGCCCAGCGTGGGCAGCCAGCCGTCGGCCCGACGGCCGGTGAGCTGGAGCATCCGGGGCTTGTACGCGCCCAGCCAGATCGGCACCGGGTGGGCCGGAGCGGGCCCCCGCTTGGCGCCCACCACCCGGTAGAACTCGCCGTCGACCCGCACGCCGCCGCGCGTCTCGACGTCCCAGAACTGACGGATGACCTCGATGGCCTCCTCCAGCGCCCGCACGCCCTGGCCGGGGGTCAACCGCCGGCCGCCCATCGCCTCGATGGCATCCCAGAAGGCCCCCGCCCCGAGGCCGAGGCTGACCCGGCCACCGGTGAGCAGGTCCAGGCTGGCCACACTGCGGGCGAGCACGGCCGGCGGGCGCAGTGGCAGGTTCGTCACGTTCGCCGCGACGTGCACCCGACTGGTGCGGGCCGCGACGAAGTTCAGCAGCGTCCAGGTGTCGAGGAACGCCGGCTGGTACGGGTGATCCTGGAAGGTGACCAGGTCCAGCCCGATCTGCTCGGCCAGGATGGCGACGCCGACCGTACGGTCCGGATTGCCAGCGCTGGGCGTTACGAAGGATCCGAAGACCAGGTCGTGGCCGTAGTCGCTCATCTGCGAGCCTCCCGATTCGCCGACGCCTCCAGTGATGCGTCGTGACCATAACCTTATGCCACACAGAACATCTGCTGTCGGCAAGGTCTGGGTCACTGGGGTATTGTCGGGGGATGACGGGTGCCACTCACCGGCCGGACCGGCCCGATCCGCTCGAGGACGACCTGGGCTGGATGCTCGGGATCGTCTTCCGCGGCTACGTCCGGGCGGCCGAGCACGCGCTCACCGATTTCCCCGGTGGCCCTCGCGGCTACCAGCTCCTCACCGCGGCGATCAACGGGCCGGCCCGAAACCAGGGCGCGATCGCCGAGGAGATCGGCATCGACCGCACCGTCCTCACGTACCTGATCGATGACCTGGAGCGGCCCGGCTTCGTTGCCCGTCGCGCGGACCCGGCCGACCGGCGCAACCGGCTGGTCGAGGTCACCGACGCCGGCCGGGCAGCCTGGGAGCAGCGGCGATCGGCGCTGCGGCAGGTCGAGTCGCATCTGCTGGGGGCGCTCACGCCGACCGAGTCGGCGACGCTGCGGTCACTGCTGCAGAAGGTCGCCTGCTCGGCCCAGGCGGCGGACCCGCTACGTGACCTCTGTGAGGTGGTGACCCAGGTGCACGCCGAGCCGGCGGCACCCGCTGCCCCCCGGACCGGTCCTGCGGCGGCGCGAGGCGGCCGAGCCGCCTCCCCCCGAGCCCGCCGCCGCAGCACCGACTGACCCACTGATACGGCCGGCCTGCCCGGCACCACCCGACGTCGTCCGTCGAGCAGTACCGGGCAGGCCCGCGATGTGGCTACCGCGCTCGGTCAGCGCACGTGCACGAACACCGGGTTCGAGTAGAACCACAGGTCGTCCCACGGGCTCTCCAGCCCGTCGGCGAGCGGCTCGGTCTCGTCCGTGCTGGTGCCACGCACCCGCGCGTAGGTGTCAGCCTCGACATTGCGCAGGGTGTGCCGGATGACGTAGTCCTCGCCCTGACGACGCCAGTCACGCGGGCCGAACCGGGCCACCACCTTGGTGGTGGGATTGGTGTCGGCGTCCAGGCTGGCGCTCGGGCCGGTGATCTGGCCGACGATCAGATCGACCCGGCGCACCTCGGGACGCTCGCCGTTTCCGTTCACACCGTTCAACGGACGGAACTTGATCTCGATCTCGACATCGGTACGGTTGCGGCGGCTGACCGTGATGGTCTCCCCCACCTCGGCGGTCTTTCCCTGAGAGGTGGCGGTGACGTCGAGGCTGCGGATCAGGTCACCGGTGGTGACCCAGATCCGGCCGTTACGCAGGCCGTCCATGATGTCGCCGTAGTCCTGGCGGGCGTGCACGTAGGTCTTGCTGTACTCGCCCGGCCAGAAGTCGGACCCACCGCGGCTCCAGTGCACGTGCGAGTCCGAGGTCGCGGTGATCCACCAGCGCCGGCCCTCGCCGAGCAGTGAGTCCCACAGGCCACCAACCCGGGCGGTCATCTGGTCGAAGCCACCGTAGGTGGGGTGGTTGCCGTACCCGCCCCGCGCACCGCCGTTGAGCGGGCCGGCCTGGTGACCGGGCGCGCCCTCGAAGCCGATGTAGACGTCCGGCGCGGCGTTGTTGCCGTTGCGGAACTCGCGCGGGGTGTCCTGGCCGTACACGCCGAGCCCGGGGGCCGAGCGGGACGCGTGGTGGGCGATCACCAGCGGCTTGTGCGGCATGCCCCGGGCGACCTTGAGGAACTCCACCATCCTGGCCTCGGTGTCGCGGGCCGGGTCGGTGGGGAACGCGTCGTACTTGGCGAACCGGCTCTCCAGCTCGAAGAGCTGCTTCGCCTCGTCGTCGTGGCGCGGGATCATCAGCGTGTGGTGGTCCAGCGAGGGCGCATCGAACTCCATACCCCAGAACTGGAGCACCTCGGGGACCAGCTTGCGGGATCGCAGCAGGTCGGGGTACGCCTGCTCGATGTTCACCTTCGAATGCGTCGGCCCACCATGGTCGGTGCACATCGCCCAGGTCAGGCCGAAGTTCTTCGCCATGATGGCGTTGGTGACGATCGGGTAGACCGCGTCGGCGCCCTTGTGGAAGACGATTGGGGACTTCGTCGTGTCGAACTCGCCGCTGTACTCGGAGTGGATGTGATGGTCGCCCGCGCGCCACACCCGGTTCTTGGAGTTACCCCGGTCGGGCTTGTCGTGCTCATCCGGCCGACGGTCCTCGTCGGCCCACGCCGCTCCCGCACCGACCAGTGGGCTGGCCGCGGCCAACGTCGCGCCGACGCCCGCGTACTTGACCAGCTTGCGCCGGGACAGCTGCGGGTGCTCGGTCTCTTCAGGATGCTTGTCTGACACGTGGAAGCCTCTCCTCGATCAAGCGAATGCTCGTTCGATCAAGGAGCCTCGAAGAGGCCGGTGAACGCCCGACGTACGCAGCGGGTGCACACGATGAACACCCTGGGGGTGCCGGGCGGGCAGCGGCCCGGTCAGAGCCGGGCTCGCGGCAGCCAGCCCAGGAATCGGAGCCGGGCCCGAGGCAACGGCAGTGTGGGCAGGTCCTCGGCGGCGGCGACGAGGCACGAGCCGAGATAGACCGCGAGGGAGGCACGCGCTCCACCGAACTCGGCGAGCAGTTGGCTCTGCTTGGTGGCGCAGGGCCACTCGCGGCCGCAACCGGTGCAGGTCCAGCTCGGCGGGTTGGGGAGGTGCTCCGGCAGCTTGGCGCGGCGGTACCGGCCGACGACGCTGTTGTCCGAGCGCACGTCGCGTCGCCGTGCCGCGGGGCTCTCGTTGCGGTGGGCCACCGGACGGGCACCGGGCAGGTAGCGCCCGACGGTGCCGAGGAGCACCCCGACGCGGATCAGGGCGTCCGGCCCGACGTGCTGGGTCAGCAACGCGGTCATCAGGTAGTGCCCGAGCAGGTCGAAGGCGTCACGGTGCAGACCCAGGTCGCGGCAGAGGTCGACGAACTCCGGCGTGGTCAGTGGCACCCGGTCGTCGAGTGCGCGGCGCAGCACCTCACGCAGCCCGCCCCCGAGCCTTTCCAGCGCGTCCCCCTCGCCCAGACCCAGGCTGTCCTCGTCCGCCACCCGGGCCAGCACCGCGCCGACGGCCAGCCGAACGATGCGGTCAGGATCAGTACTGTCCAACGCTTCCCCCTTCCGATGGCCGGTTTCCCGGCAGTGACCCGGTCGCCCCCCGGGAAACGAATCATGAACAAGATTTCGCTGTCCGCCATGAGGGTGGCTAGGACAGCAGACGTAGAACCATTCGGCGCGCTAGTCAGAAAACGAAGTCAAGCTGCCGACACACCACGGGGATTCGCAGGACGACACGTCACTCACTGTCGTATGGTGAGATTCCCATCTACAGATATTGCGCCCTCGGGCCACTGAATGATCAGACCAGATCCGACGCCGTCAACCGGTCGCTGCCGTCCCGCTCGCGACGTTCCACCTCACCGCACCGCCGGCCAACGACGTGCCGGGTCACCGCCGAGCACCCCGGCACGTCCCGATCCTGCCGTCGACACCCGTTCCACCCGGCGGCACCTCCACTGGACGGAGACAGCGGATGACGTCATCGCCAGTACAGATCCACCAGTTCGACAGCCGTGACCCGGCGGCCATCCAGGATTTCCTTTCCGCCACGTACGACCCGAAGCTGCGCATCCACAGCAGGAACGGATACCGGCTCACCCACCGCCGCGTCTCCACCGGTCCCTTCGCCATCGCGACCACCAGCCAGACCGGGCACCTGGAAATCGATACCAACACGCTCGGCGGGCTGGTCATCGGTCGCACCCGCAGCGCCCGCGTCGATCGCTCCAGCGCCGGATCGGCCCACCGGTTCGGCCCCGGCGAGGTCTTCCTCGTCACCAGGCCGGAGGAGCCGTGCACCGTCCGCTGGCACCCCGGTGAGGTGGAACTCTGCGTACTGGACCTGTCGGTGCTGGCGCAGGTGGCCACCACCGCACCGGCCCGCCGGCCCGGTCGGATCGAGTTCACCGAGCTGAGTGCCGCCAGTGCGGTCCTCGCCCGGCAGTGGCGCAGCACCACCAGCTTCGTCCGCGACGTCGTGTTGAACTGCCCGACCGCCGGGGCGCAGTCGCTGGTGATCGGCAACGCCGCCCGGATGCTGGCCGCGGCGGCGCTCGCGGTCTTTCCCAACACCGCGTTCACCGAACCGACCGCCGCGGACCGAAACGACGCCACCACCGCCACGCTGCGACGGGCGATCACGTTCCTGGAGGAGCACGCCGACCGGGACGTCAGCGCGGCCGACATCGCCAGCGCCGCCGGCGTGTCCCTCCGGGCGGTGCAACTCGCCTTCCGCCGTCATCTCGGCACCACCCCCATGGCCTACCTGCGTCGGGTCCGGCTCGCTCGGGCCCACCACGACCTGGTCCGCGCCGACCCACGCCAGGAGACGGTCTCGGCGATCGCCAGCCGGTGGGGGTTCGCCAGCCACAGCAGGTTCACCGCGCGATACCGGGCCAGCTACGGTGTGCCGCCACGCAAGACCCTGAACACCTGAGACCCCCCGCTCAGGATGCCAACCAGCCAGGCACCCGGTGTTCAACGGAGGACGCGGGCGAGACGTCGAGCGGCCTCGTCCATGAGTTCGGGTGCGGCTGCCGCGTAGGTGAGGCGGAGGTGCGGGGCCGGGGGTTCGGCCGCGTACCAGGGCCAACCCGGGAAGACGGCAACGCCCTCGGCCGCCGCGGCAGCGGCCAGTGCCGCGTCGTCGGTGCCGGCGGCGAGGCGCACCCAGAGGTGCATGCCGCCACGTGGGATCGACTGTGGGGCAAGGCTTGGCAGATGCCGGCGTAGCGCGGTCAGCAACGCGTCACGGCGTGTCCGCAGGGCGGCGCGCAGTGCCCGGCGATGCCGCGACCACGCCGGAGAGGTGAGGAAGTCGATCGCCGCCTGTTGCAGTGGTCCGGCGACGAAGAAGTCGTCGAGCAGCCGGGCGGCGCGCAGTCGCGCCCCGGCCGGGCCCCGGGCTCCGATGGCGGCGACGCGCAGCCCGGGGGCTGTCGACTTGGTCAGCGAGCGCAGGTAGATGACGTGGCCGTCGGGATCATCGCTGGCCAGTGGTGGCGGAGCCGGATCGTCGATGGTGAGGTCACGGGCGTAGTCGTCCTCGATCAGGAACGCCCCGGCGTCGCGTACCGCCTCGGCGACCTGCGCCCGGCGGCACTCCGCCAGTGTTGCGCCATGTGGGTTGGCGTACAGGGGCTGGCAGTAGAAGAGCCGGGCGCCGGTGCGGGCGAACGCGGCGGCGAGTTGGTCGGGCCGTACCCCGTCGGCGTCGGCCGGCACGGGCACCACCCGCAGCCCGGCCGCGCGGGCCGCGGCCAACGCACCCAGATAGGTCGGCGACTCGACGAGCAGGGCGTCGCCGGGCACGGTGAGCGCCCGCAACGCGGACGACAAAGCGGCCTGCCCACCGGGGCAGATCAGCATGTCCTCGGCGTGCAGCCCCGCCCCGGCCTCGCGGGCGAACCAGGCGCGCAGATCCGTACGACCCTCGACCGGCCCACGCTGCCAGCTCGCGGGCTGGCGGGCGGCTCGGGTGAGGGCGGAGCCGAGCGCGGCGGCAGGCTGGAGGGCCGCATCGAGGTAACCACCGGACAGCGGGATCGTTCCGGCAGGCGTCAGCGCCAACAGCGCCTGCATCTCGTCCGGACCGAACCGGCGGGGCCCGAGCGCGACGGTCTGCCAGGACAGGTCGGGCACCCCCGGCTCATCCGGTGAAGTGGCCACAAAGGTGCCTCGGCCGGGTCGCGCTTCGATCAGCCCTTCGGCCGCCAACTGACGGATCGCCTCGGCGACGGTGACTGGCGAGGCCTGATGTCGGGCGGTCAACTCGCGTACCGAGGGCAGCCGGGCACCGGGACCGGCGGCGGCCGCGAGACCCCGCAGATCTTGGATAACGCGTTGGGCTGCGTTACCGTTTTCCATGAGAGACGAGAGTAGCGCTACTGCCGAAAACACGGTAACAGCGGATCGGATCCTCGGGCTCGGCCTCGGTGCCCTGGGCGTGCTCGGCTTCAGCCTGTCCCTTCCGGCAACCCGCATCGTCGTGCAGCAACTCGACCCGTGGTTCGTCGCCTTCGGCCGGGCTGTCGGCGCGGGGCTGCTGGCATTGGCGTACCTGCGCCTCACCGGCGCACCGCGGCCTACCCGCGGTCAGTGGCAACGTCTGCCGGTCGTCGCCCTCGGCGTCATCGTCGGCTTTCCGTTGTTCACCTCGATGGCGCTCCTCACCCAGACCTCCGCGCACAGCGCCGTCGTCATCGCCGCGCTGCCCGCCATGACGGCCGTGTTCGCGGTGCTGCGGGCCGGCGAACGCCCACCGCCGCTGTTCTGGATCGTGAGCGCGGGCGGACTGCTGGCCGTCCTCGCCTTTCTCGGCGCCAGCGGCGCGGTACGCGGGGCACTCACAGTGCCCGACCTGTTCCTGCTCGCGGCGGTAGTGCTCTGCGGCCTTGGCTACGCCGAGGGCGGCGCGCTCGCCCGCGAGCTGGGCGGCGCTCGGACGATTTGCTGG
This sequence comes from Micromonospora inaquosa, assembly GCF_003857055.1. Classification (GTDB taxonomy): domain Bacteria; phylum Actinomycetota; class Actinomycetes; order Mycobacteriales; family Micromonosporaceae; genus Micromonospora; species Micromonospora inaquosa. Next base: position 35,115 of record NZ_QGSZ01000394.1, read on the forward strand.
GCATTGCTGCTCTCGCTTCCCGTCACCGTTCCCGTCACGGCAGTTGCCGCCGCTGCCAGTCCGCCGCGGGCCGACGCTCTTGCCTGGTCGGCGTTCGGCTATCTCACCGGGGTCTCGATGTTCCTGGGCTTCTTCGCCTGGTACGCGGGCCTGGCCCGGGGTGGCATAGCGCAGGTGGGCCAGGTCCAACTCGCCCAGCCGGTGCTGACCCTGCTGTGGTCGGCGCTGCTGCTCGGCGAGGTGGTCTCCCCCGCCTCGATCGCGGCGGCGCTGGTGGTGCTGGCATGCGTCGTGGCGACCCAGCGCATCCGCCAGAGCCCACCGACGGTAGTGGCGCGACGCGGGGCCGGCGCGGGATCGCCCTAGCCCCGATCGCGCTCGTGGCTGTCGCGGGCGGTCTGCACCTCGGGCACCGAGGCCTCCAGCAGATCGGCGAGGCCCCGCAGTTGCTCGGCGACCCGGGCGCCGAGCGGGGTCAGCGAGTATTCGACGCGGGGTGGGATGGCGGTGAGCACCTCACGGGTGAGCATCCCGTCGCGTTCGAGGGTCTGCAGGGTCTGGGAGAGCATCCGCTCGCTGACCCCGTCGATGCGGCGGCGCAGCGCGTTGAACCGGTAGCTGCCCTCGCCGAGCGCCAACAGGGCCAACGAGGCCCACTTCGAGGTGACGTCCTCGAAGGCCGCCCGGGAGGTGCAACCCCTGGCGAAGACATCGCTGACGAATTCCTGGGTAGGCCCCGCCGGGTCCTGGGCCGGCATGTCGCTCACCTCACCAGCCTATCTCATGCCTCCCATTGGTTAGTGCTGTAGATTCGTAAGTGCTTACTGATTTACTCCCATCCTCCGGAGGTTCCCATGCCCATCTATGCCGTCACCGGCGCCACCGGCCAGTTGGGCCGCCTGGTGATCCAGCAATTGCTCGACAGCGGCGTACCCGCCGCCGAGATCGCCGCCATCGTCCGCAACCCGGAGAAGGCCGCCGACCTGGCCGCACGCGGGGTCGAGATCCGCAAGGCCAACTACGACGACCCGTCGACGCTGCCCGGTGCCGTGGCCGGCGTACGCCGCCTGCTGCTCATCTCCGGCAACGCTCCCGGTCAGCGCGTCGCGCAGCACACCGCGGTCATCGACGCCGCCAAGCTCGCCGGAGTGGAGCGTCTCGTCTACACCAGCATCCTGAAGGCCGACACCACAGCGAACCCGCTCGCCCCGGAGCACAAGGCCACCGAGGAGGTCCTCGCCGCGTCCGGTCTGACCCACACCGTGCTGCGCAACAGCTGGTACACCGAGAACTACACCGACCAGCTGCCGCAGTACCTGGGGTCTGGCACGATCCTCGGCGCCACCGGCGGCAGCAAGATCTCCGCCGCGACCCGGGCCGACTACGCGGGGGCCGCGGTGGCGGCGCTGACCCACGAGCAGGACGGCAACGCCGTCTACGAACTGGGCGGCACCGCGTTCACCTTCGACGAGCTGGCCGAGGCCGTCACAGCCGTGACCGGCACCACCGTCGTCCACCAGGACATGTCCGCCGCCGAGCTGGCCTCAGCCCTGGAGAACGTCGGCCTGGACGCGGGCACCGCCGGTTTCGTCGCCGCGCTCGATCACTCGATCGCCAACGGCGAGCTGGCGACCGACAGCGACGACCTCAGCCGGCTGCTGGGCCGGTCGAGCACCCCGCTGCGCGATGCCATCCAGGCCGCGCGGGCCTGACCGGGGTCAGCGGCGAGGCGGGCGGTGAGGTCCCGGGTCGTCGTCGCCATCCGGGGCAGCTGCGCAGGTATCCTCGACGGCATGCTCAGGCACGTCGACGACCAGTTCCGCCGGCACACCGGGCGGTCACGTCGAAATCCCACGCGGTCCAACCTGGACCGTCGGGGGTCGGTCCGGTGAGCGGCGACTTCGCCGTCCGCGCCGCCGTCCCGCAGGACGACCCCGAGCAGGTCTTCGACGTGCTGTGGCAGCTCGCTCCCGGCGACGCGCGGCCGGACCCCGCCCGGCTCGCCGCCGCCCGGCTCGCCGCCGCCTGGCGCGACCTGCACGCGCAGGCCGGCCGCCGCCTCCTGCTGGCCGTCGCCGGGGACACCTTCGTGGGGACCCTGGACACCCTCGTCGTCCCCAACCTCACGCACGGCGCGCGACCGTACATGGTGGTGGAGAACGTGGTGGTCGCGCCCGGATGGCGCCGTCGTGGGGTCGCCCGGACCCTGGTGCTGGCGGCGTTCGACGACGCGACGGCAGCGGGTTGCTACAAGGTGCAGCTGGTGTCCAACGCCGCCCGCATCGAAGCCCACGAGTTCTACGCGTCCGTCGGGTTCGCGCAGTCCGCTCTTGGCTACCGCCGGTACCTCGCCGCCGCTTCGTGACACCGGTTCCAGGACCCGAACGCAGTTGTCGAACCGGGCCAGGGTCCGACGCCCAGCGGATGAGCCACGCTGCACCGATGGCGCCCTCGCCCAGCGCCATTGATCTTGGCTAGGCTGGCGGGCATGCCCGCACACCATCGGCACCGCCACCACGACGGCCGGCGGTGGGCCTCCGCCGCGACGCGCCTGATCGAGCCGGCCAACTGGTGAGTGACGCACCCGTGCCCACCCCGCGAGGTGGGCCGGCCACCCCACGGCGACACCGTCCGGATTGGAGTGACGGCTGCGACCGACTCGCCCGGTCACGCCCCTTCGAGATCGCCATCATCGTGGTCATCCTCGCCAACGGCATCGTTCTCGGCCTGGAGACGTACGAGGACCTGAGCCCCGCGGGCACCGTGCTGCACGGGCTGGAGCTGTTCTTCCGGGCCGTGTTCGTCGCCGAGATCGCCGTCCGGCTGGCGGCGTACGGCAAACGCCCGCAGGACTTCTTCCGACACGGCTGGAACGTCTTCGACTTCGTGGTGATCGCGGCAATCTTCATCCCGGGCCTGCACGGCGACCCGGCGCTGCTGCGGGTCATGCGGGTCGTTCGCATGGTCCGCCTGGTGCGGTTCTCACCGGGCCTGCGAACCATCGTCTCCGCGCTGTGGCGCAGCCTGCCGGGCGTCACCGGGTTCCTCGCTCTGGCCGTGGTGACGCTCTACGTGTACGGCATGGCCGGCTGGCTGATCTTCGGCAACAGGTATCCGGAGGAGTACGGCGACATCGGCCGATCGCTGTTGACGTTGTTCGTGCTGTTGTCGCTGGAGACGCTGCCGGACCTCATCGAGCAGGGCCTGGCGATCTCGCCGTGGACACTGCTCTACTACGTCACCTACGTGGTCATCACCGTCAACCTGCTGCTCAACATCCTCATCGCGGTCATCGTCAACTCGATGGAGGAGGCCCGCCGGTTGGAGATGACCGAGCGACTGGCGCCCGGGTACGACGAGGACGGCGACGGCGTACCGGACGAGCTGGACCGGATCGCGCTCACCCAACGGCTGGACGACCTGCGGGCGGTCATCACCGAGTTGGAGCGGGAGCTGCGCATCGACCGGGAGGACGGGCACGGCCGACCCCATCGGGACAACACCCACACCAGACGGTAATCCGACGCTCGCGCTGCGTCTTCGGGTTCGGATAGGGTCGACGGCGGTCCCATCGGCCCTTCTGAAGGGGTAGCGGCATGACGACCACTGTCGACAACGCCCAGACCGCCACCAATCCCACGGACACTCTCGGTCCGGTGATCGACGACGTGATCCGCCCGCAGGCGCCGATCATCGACCGGGACGGGGCCTTCCCCCGTCCCGGTGTCGACGCTCTCGCCGCAGCGGGCCTGCTCGGCCTGGCCTCCTCGACCGAGGTCGGTGGCGGCGGCCACGGCATGCGGGCGGTCGCCGAGGTCATCGAGGGGCTGGCCGCCGAATGCGGGTCCACCGCGATGGTGATGCTGATGCACTACGCGGCGACGGCCGTCATCGAGGCGCACGGCCCGCGCGACGTCCGCGCGGCCATCGCCGCCGGCGACCACCTCACCACGCTGGCCTTCTCCGAGTACGGCTCACGCAGCCACTTCTGGTCGCCGACCGGCACCGCGACCGCCGCCGACGACGACGTGGTCCGCCTCGATGCCCGTAAGAGCTGGGTCACCTCGGCCGGCGAGGTCAACAGTTACGTCTGGTCGAGCCTTCCGCTGACCCGCGACGCCGGCCCGATGACGCTGTGGCTGGTGCCGGCCGACAGTGCCGGCCTGAGCGTGACCGGCGACTTCGATGGGCTGGGCCTGCGCGGCAACGGCTCCCGGCCGATGACCGCCGACGGGCTCCGGGTTCCGTCGGCGGCGCGGATGGCGGCCGACGGCGCAGGGCTCGACGCCGCGCTCGGCGCGGTCCTGCCCTGGTTCCTGGTGCTCAACGCCGCGTTCTGCCTCGGTCTGGCGGACAGCGCGGTCGCCGAGGCCGGCCGTCACCTCACCCGCACCACGCTCACGCACACGGGCGCGGCCCTGCGCGACGCGCCCGTCACCCGGCGCGACCTCGCCCGCCTGATGATCCGCACCGACGCGCTGCGCGCCTTCCTGGGCGACACGCTCACCGCGCTGGAGACCGGCCGGGACGACGCGATGCTGCGGGTGCTCCAGGTCAAGGCGCTCGCTGGCGAGACCGTCGCCGACGTGACCGACGGTGCCATGCAACTCTGCGGCGGCAGCGCCTTCCGCAAGGAGTTGGGCCTTGAGCGCCGTTTCCGGGACGCCCGCGCGGCCCGGGTGATGGCACCCACCACCGACGCGTTGCACGACTTCGTCGGTCGGGTCGCCACCGGGCTGCCACTGCTCGACGAGGCCAATCGCTGATGCCCGCCCCTACCGTTCTGATGGGCGCTGTCGCGTACGACCCGAAGGTGGTGACCATCTGGGAGGGCTTCCGTGCCTGGCTGCGTGGGCGGGGCCTGGATTTCGACTTCGTCCTCTACTCGCACTACGAGCGACAGGTCGAGGACCTCGTCGCCGGCCGGATCGACGCGGCCTGGAACTCTCCCCTGGCCTGGCTGCGGGCCGAGCGGCTGGCGACCGCCAACGGCACGGCCGTACGGGCGCTCACCATGCGCGACACCGACCAGGACCTCACCTCGATCGTGGTGGTTCGCGCGGAGTCGCCGGTGCGCCAGCTCGCTGACCTCGCCGGACAGGCGGTCGCCGTCGGCGCGGTCGACAGCCCACAGGCGACCCTGATTCCGCTGGGCCACCTCGCGGCGGCCGGGGTCACTGTCGACGTACGCCGCTTCGACGTGGGTGTTGGCCTGCACGGCGACCACATCGGCGGCGAGCGCGACGCGGCCCGCGCCCTGATGGCCGGGGAGGTCGACGCCGCCTGCATGATCGACGCCAACCATCTGGCGTTCGTCCAGGAGGGCACGCTACCGCCCGAGGGCACCCGGATCGTGGCCCAGACCGCGCGCTACGACCACTGCAACATGACTGTCCGCGCGCCGGAGTCCGACGGGGTCCGGCTCTTCGGCACACTGCTGCTCGGCATGTCGTACGCCGATCCGCAGGTGCGTCCGCTGCTCGACCTGGAAGGGCTCACGGCCTGGCGGGACGGCCGCACCACAGGCTACGACGCACTGGCCGAGGCGGTCGACGCCAGCGGCTTCTACTCCCCCGACGGGCGGGTGACGGCCACGGACTACCGGCCGTGAGCGCGGCACCGGTCGCCGAGGTCGACCTGGGTGACCTGGGTTTCGGCCGGGGCGCGCACCTGCTCGTGCAACGCGCCCTGGCCGGGTTGCCGCCCGGCGGCCGGTTGGCGGTCTCCGGGCGCGATCCGGCGCTGCGCGTACACCTGCCCGCCTGGTGTCGTGGCCGGGGTCATCGGGTCGAGTGGCCGGATCGGGGCGAGGCGGGCGAGCTGGTGGCGGTGGTGGTCCGAGGGTCGGCGGACGACGACCGCTGGTTCGGCGCGGAGCGGGCCGGGCCGGCTCAACCGTCGGCGCTCAGCAGCCGTCCGCCGGCGCGGTGGGGGCTCGGGGCGCGGGGCGCGCTCCTCGAAGCCGGTGGCCCGGAGGCCCGGTTCGACCTGGACGACCGCGACCTGGTCTGGGCCGACATCGCTCCCCACCTGTACGCGCAGGCCGCCGCCCGACAGTGGGACCCGCAGACCGCGGTGCCGTGGGACGACCAGTTCGCGTTGCCAGCCGACGTCGAAGCCGCGGTGGTGCAGGTGATGACCTACCTGGTCGAGAACGAGCAGGCCGCCCTCGTCGTGCCGGCCCGGTTCGTGGGACGAATCCACCCACACTTTCGGGAGGTGGTGCAGCTTCTCGCCGTGCAGATGGCCGACGAGGCACGGCACATGGAGGTCTTCAGCCGGCGGGCACTGCTGCGGGGCACCGAGTTGGGCACGTCGTCGGCCGGCGGTCGGCAGTCGCTGTTCACGCTCGTCGCGGAGTCGGACTTCGCGTTGGCGTCGTTCCTGCTCTCCGTGCTCGGTGAGGGCAGCTTCGTGGATCTGCTCGCGTTCCTGCACGAGAACGCGCCGGACCCGGTGACGCGCCGGATCTGCTGGCTCGCCATGCAGGACGAACGTCGGCACGTGGTGTTCGGCATGGCACACCTGGAGCATCAGGCGCGACTGGATCCGCTGCTGCGGGACCGGTTGCGGGCGGCCATCCACCGTCGCCACGACGCGCTGGTCGACACCGCCGGGCTCAACGCGGACGTCTTCGACGCGCTGGTGGTGCTCGCGGCGGGTGGATGGCATCCGGACGACGTGTCGGCCGGCTTCGACCGGGTACAGGCCCTACAGCACGCCATGGATCAGGGCCGTCAACGCCGACTCGTCCGGCTGGGTTTCCGGCCCGACGAGGCGGCGGCGCTCTCCACCCTGCACACCCGAAACTTCATGTAGGCGAGCAGCCCGGTGGAGCGACCATGACCAGCAACTCCGACGCGGTCCGAGAGGCACTGCTGCGGCTACGCGAGCAGACCGAGGCTCAGGCCACCGCCCTGGAAGGCGATCTGCGGAGCCTCTTCGAGGCGTCCCGGTCGTCCAACGCCGACGACGAACACGACCCGGAGGGCAGCACGATCGCCTTCGAACGCGCGCAGCTCATCGCCGTCCTGGACGCCACCCGCCGACGCCTGACCGAGTTGGACGTCGCGCTGCGACGGGTCGACGACGGCAGCTACGGCGTGTGCGAACGGTGCCTGCGTCCCATTCCCGCCGAACGTCTCGTCGCCCGCCCGTCAGCGCGTACGTGTGTGGCCTGCGCCAGCCGACGGTAACGGTGGCAGCCGCACGGCCGGTGCCGTCAGCGGCCTCCGGCGTAGCGGGCGCGTCCGCCGAGCTCTTCCTCGATGCGGATGAGCTGGTTGTACTTGGCCGTGCGGTCCGAGCGGGACAGCGAGCCGGTCTTGATCTGCCCGCAGCCGACGCCCACGGCCAGGTCGGCGATGGTGGTGTCCTCGGTCTCCCCGGACCGGTGCGACATCACCACCCGGTACCCCGCCTTGTGGGCGGCGTCCACCGTCGCCAGGGTCTCGGTGAGCGTGCCGATCTGATTGACCTTGACCAGGATCGCGTTGGCGTAGCCGCCGTCGATCCCGTCGCGCAGCCGGTCGACGTCGGTGCAGAAGACGTCGTCGCCGACCAGCTGCACGCGCTCCCCCGCCGCCGCCGTCAGCCGCTTCCAGCCGGCGATGTCGTCCTCGGCCATCGGGTCCTCGATCGAGCTGATCGGGTACCGGGAGACCAGGCCCAGCAGGTAGTCGATGTGCTCGTCGACGGTGCGCTGGCGTCCCTCGCCGACGTAGTCGTAGACGCCCGCGTGGAAGAACTCCGAACTGGCCGGGTCGAGGCAGATCAGCACGTCGGCCCCGGGCTGGTAACCGGTGTCCTCGATGGCGCGCACCACGAACCGCAGTGCCTCGTCGGCGTCGGTGAAGTTGGGAGCGAAGCCACCCTCGTCACCGACGTTGGTGTTGTGCCCGGCCGCGGCCAGGGACGCCTTGAGGGTGTGGAAGACCTCCGAGCCCATCCGGACCGCCTCGGCGAAGGTCTGCGCGCCGACCGGGGCGATCATGAACTCCTGGAAGTCGAGCGGATTGTCGGCGTGCGCGCCACCGTTGATGATGTTCATCATCGGCACCGGCAGCAGGCGGGCGCCGACGCCACCGACGTAGCGGTAGAGCGGCTGCCGGTGGGCCAACGCCGCCGCCTTCGCGGTCGCCAGGGACACCGCCAGGATCGCGTTGGCCCCCAGTCGACCCTTGTCCTTGGAACCGTCGAGGTCGATCATCGTCTCGTCGATCAGGGCCTGGTCCTCCGCGTCGAACCCGAGCACCGCATCGGCGATCTCGCCGTTGACCGCGGCGACGGCCGCGCTGACGCCCTTGCCGTGAAAACGGGTCCGGTCCCCGTCGCGCAGCTCGACCGCCTCGTTGGCCCCCGTCGACGCGCCGGAAGGCACGGCCGCCCGGCCGGTCGACCCGTCGGTGAGGACCACGTCGGCCTCCACTGTCGGGTTGCCCCTGCTGTCGAGGATCTGCCGACCGCGCACCCGACTGATTGCCGTCATCACACACTCCCTGTTCAAGCTGCCGTTTCACCGCCAGAGTGGCAGGAAACGGCGGCCCCGACACCGCGACGATGGACACGTTGACCCGTACCCCGGGGTGCGGGTTTAGGGTCGCGGGATGCGGGTGGGTGAGTTGGCACGACGGACCGGGACCACGGTCCGGGCACTGCGGTACTACGAGTCGGCCGGGCTGGTCGTGCCCCGACGGTTGCGCAACGGCTACCGGGAGTACGACCCGATCGCGGTGCGGCTGGTCGCCCAGATCCGCGAGCTGATGGCGCTCGGCCTCACCGTCGAGGAGACCCGCCCGTTCGTCGAGTCGATCGCCGGTGGTGCCGACGACACCGACGTGTGCGCGGCGGCGGTGGCCACATACCGCAGCACCATCACCAACCTGCAGGAACGGATCGGCAAGTTGACAGCCCAGCGGGACGCGCTGGACGCGCGCCTCGACGCCGCCGCGACCCAGGTCGTCCCCGGCAGTCACGCGCAGGGTGCCGACCCCACCGCGCTGGTCGGCGTCGCACTGCCACAACTGTCCTTCTACGGCACCGACGGCCGCCCGGTCGACCTCGGCGCGCTCGGCGCCGGGCGCAGCGTCATCTTCGTCTACCCACTGACCGGACGACCGGGCGTCGACCTGCCCAACGGGCTGTTGGAGATCCACGGCGCCCGGGGCAGCACCGAGCAGGCCGCCTGGTTCCGCGACCACCACGCCGAACTCCGCGCGGCCGGCGCCGCCCGGGTGTACGGGCTGTCCGCGCAGTCGACCGGTTACCAACGTGAACTCGCGCACCGGCTGCGGCTGCCCTACCCACTGATCCCCGACCCGAGGCTGACCCTGGCCGACGCGCTGCGACTGCCGACCCGCACCGCGGGCGACATGACGCTCTACGAGCGGTTGACGTTGATCATCGCCGACGGCGAGGTCGAACACGTCTTCTACCCGATCCAGGACCCGGCGTCGCACCCCCTGCACGTGATGCGGTGGCTCACCAAACGACGCCAGGCCCCCGGATCGGTTGCCGCCTAGAAGTCGTCGTCGAAGGCGACGGTGCCGCTCACCCCGACCTGGTACGCCGACACCCGCCGCTCGAAGAAGTTGGACAGCTCCTGCACGTCCTGCAACTCCATGAAGCCGAACGGGTTGCTCGACCCGTAGTGCGACGGGATGCCGAGCTGGGCGAGGCGGCGGTCGGCGACGTGCTGGAGATACTCCCGCATGTCGGCCAAGGTCAGACCGGGTACGCCGTGGCCCAACAGGTCCTCGGCGAACTGCACCTCACACTCGACAGCCTCGGTGAGCATCCGCCGGACCTGGTCGGCGAGGTCGTCGTCGAAGAGGTCCGGCTCCTCCGCGCGGACGGTGTCGACGACGTCGAACGCGAACGCCATGTGCATGGACTCGTCGCGGAACACCCAGTTGGTGCCGGAGGCGAGGCCGTGCAACAGGCCGCGGGAGCGCAAAAAGTAGACGTAGGCGAACGCGCCGTAGAAGAACAACCCCTCGATGCAGGCGGCGAAGCAGATCAGGTTGAGCAGGAACGTCCGCCGGTCCTCCCGGGACCGCAGCTCCCGCAGGTCGTTCAGCGAGTCGATCCAGCGGAAGCAGAACTCAGCCTTACGCCGGATCGAGGGGATGTTCTCGATGGCCGCGAAGGCCTCGAAGCGCTCGGCCTCGTCCGGCACGTACGTGTCGAGCAGGTTCAGGTAGAACTGGACGTGCACGGCCTCCTCGAACAGCTGCCGGGACAGGTAGAGGCGACCCTCGGGGCTGTTGACGTGCTGGTAGAGGTTGAGCACCAGGTTGTTGGCGACGATCGTGTCGCCGGTGGCGAAGAACGCCACCAGGCGGCCGACCAGGTGCCGTTCGGCCGGCGACAACTTGTCCAGGTCGGCGAGGTCGGCGTGCAGGTCGACCTCCTCAACCGTCCAGGTGTTGCGGATCGCGTCGCGGAACCTGTCGAAGAAGTGCGGGTAGCGCATCGGGCGGAGAGTGAGGTCCATCCCGGGGTCGAGCAGCATGTGCGTGGTCCTCGTGTCGGTGGTGCTGGTGTCGGCGG